>NZ_BAAAMU010000016.1:0-97847 GCF_039529435.1 Nonomuraea maheshkhaliensis | reverse complement strand
CGCCGCCTGCGTCGAGCGCTACGCCGCCACGCCCGTCCAGGTCCTGCACGAACGCGGGGCGCTGGGGCCGCGTTCGACCGCGGTGCACGCCACCCACCTGACCGACGTGGACATCGAGCTGCTCGCGCAGTCGGGCACCTACATCTGCATGTGCCCCACCACCGAACGCGACCTCGCCGACGGCATCGGCCCGGCCAGGACGGCGGCCGACCGGGGCGCGCGCATCACGCTCGGCTCCGACAGCCACGCCGTGATCGACCTGTTCGAGGAGGCCAGGGCGGTCGAGCTGAACGAACGGCTGGCCAGCGAGCGACGCGGGCACTGGCGCGCCGCCGACCTGCTGCGCTCCGCCACGGTCGAGGGGCACACCTCGCTCGGCTTCCCCGACGCGGGCCTGCTCGTGCCCGGCGCGTGGGCGGACCTGGTGACGTTGCGGCTCGACTCCGTACGCACGGCCGGCGCTCCCGATCTGGAGGCCGTGGTGTTCGCGGCCACGGCGGCCGACGTGCACTCGGTGGTCTCCGGCGGGCGCCGCGTGGTCGCCGACGGCCGCCACGTGCTCGGCGACGTGGGGCGCATGCTGACCCGGGCGATCGGGGCGGTGACAGGACCCGAGACAGGGGCTGCGACAGGGACGGCGACGGGAACAACAACGGGGACGGCGCCAGGGGCGGAGACAGGCGCGGCGATGGGGGAGCGGCGATGACCACGACGCTGATCGACGGGATCGGGCTGCTCTACACCGGCGACCCCGAGCGCGAGGAGATCCCCTGCGCCGCGCTCGTCGTCGAGGACGGCCTGGTCGCCTGGACCGGCCCCGCCGCCGAGGCGCCCGACGCCGACGTGCGGGTGGACGCCGGCGGGCGGGCGGTCATCCCCGGGTTCGTCGACAGCCACGCCCACCTCGTCTTCGCCGGTGACCGGACGGCCGAGTTCCAGGCGCGCATGTCGGGGGAGGCGTACACGGGGGGCGGCATCAGGACCACGGTCGCGGCCACCCGCCGGGCGAGCGAGGCCGAGCTGGCCACCCGCGCGCGGGCCCTGGTCGGCGAGATGCTCGCCCAGGGCACCACCACCGTGGAGATCAAGAGCGGCTACGGGCTGTCCGTCGAGCACGAGCGGCGCTCGCTGGAGATCGCCGCCGGGCTGACCGACGAGACCACCTTCCTCGGGGCCCACGTGGTGCCGGCCGACATGGACGCCGACTCCTACGTGCGGCTCGTGGCCGGGGAGATGCTCGAAGCCTGCGCGCCCTACGCCAAGTGGGTGGACGTGTTCTGCGAGCGCGGGGCCTTCGACGGGGACCAGACG
The DNA here is from genome assembly GCF_039529435.1 of Nonomuraea maheshkhaliensis. NCBI lineage: Bacteria > Bacillati > Actinomycetota > Actinomycetes > Streptosporangiales > Streptosporangiaceae > Nonomuraea > Nonomuraea maheshkhaliensis. The sequence continues at coordinate 96,536 of NZ_BAAAMU010000016.1, read as the reverse complement.
CGCGAGATCCTCACGGCCGGGCGCAAGGCCGGGCTCGGGGTGCGCGTGCACGCCAACCAGCTGACCGAGGGGCCTGGGGTGCGCCTGGCCTGCGAGCTGGGGGCGGCCTCCGCCGACCACTGCACCCACCTGTCGGCGGCCGACGTGGACGCGCTGGCCTCCTCGGGGACGGTGGCGACGCTGCTGCCGGGGGCCGAGTTCTCCACCCGCTCGCCGTACCCCGACGCGCGGCGGCTCATCGACGCGGGCGCGACCGTGGCGCTGGCGACCGACTGCAATCCCGGCTCGTCGTTCACCTCGTCGATGGCGTTCTGCGTGGCGCTGGCCGTGCGCGAGATGCGGATGACGCCGCTGGAGGCGATCAGGGCGGCGACGTACGGAGGGGCGCGCGCGCTGCGCCGTACGGACGTAGGCTGGCTGCGGCGCGGGGCCCGTGCGGACCTCGTCGTCCTCGACGCTCCCTCCTACGTGCACCTGGCCTACCGGCCCGGCGTTCCCCTCGTTCACCAGGTGTTTCACCGTGGTCTCCTCCTTGAGGAGGACATCCAGAACCATCCCGCAGACGTAGTGCTTTAGGGAATCTTTGCCCCTGCCCGGACGTTGGCCGGGTAAGTATGCAGCTGCGGAACGAGGTGCCTGGGGATGGCAAGGCCTACGGGGAGTCGCACGCAGGAGCAGCACGTCGCTGATCGCGATCTGCTGGGGACATATCTGGCCGAGATCGGCCGGGTCCCGCTGCTCACGGCTGAGGAAGAGGTGGAGCTCGCCAAGCGGATCGAGGCGGGCCTGTTCGCCGAACAGCTGCTCGACAGCGGGGGCACGGAGCCGCGCATCGGGGACGCGGCCGACGAGGAGCTGGAGCGGCTGGCCATCTCGGGCCAGCGGGCCAAGGACGAGTTCATCCAGGCCAACCTGCGCCTGGTCGTGGCGGTGGCCAGGAAATACTCCGGCCGGGGGATGCCGCTGATCGACCTGGTCCAGGAGGGAAACCTGGGGCTGGTCCGGGCGGTGGAGAAGTTCGACTACCGGCGGGGATACAAGTTCTCCACCTACGCCACGTGGTGGATCAGGCAGTCGGTGGGCCGGGCCATTCACGAGCAGGCCCGTCCGGTACGCCTGCCGACCCACGCCGGCGAGCAGATGACCCGGCTGATGCGGGTGCGGCGCGACATCCTGGCGGAGTTCGACGCCGAGCCGACCGACGACGACCTCGCCGAGATCCTCGACCTGCCCATCGAGCGGGTGCGTGAGCTGCGGCGCTGGGCCTCCGACCCGGTGTCGCTGCAGCTCGGCGTCGGCGACGAGGACGAGACCGAGCTCGGCGACATGATCGCCGACGAGACCTGGGCCGATCCCGAGCAGCAGGCCATCGACATCCTGGAGCGGGAGCGGCTGGACCAGTGGCTCACCGGGCTCGAAGGGGTCACCAGCGAGATGCTGCGCTGGCGTTACGGGCTGGTCGACGGGCGTGAGCACACGCTGACCGAGGTGGGCGAGCGTTACGGCATCGGCCGTGACCGCGCCCGCCGCATCGAGCGCGACGCGCTGGCCCGGCTGCGCAAGATGGCCACCGCGGCCGCCTAGACCGCTCGCGGTTCCGGGGGGAGCCGTGTGGGGGTTCGGGGCGTGGGCCGCCAGGGCCCGGGGGCGTCAGGTTCGAGGGCGTCAAGATTCGGGGCGTCGGGTCCGGGGGTGAGTCAGGTTCTGCGGGTGATCCGCGACTTTCCGGGCGGGTCGTAAGCTCTCCAGCATGCATGTCGAGACGCTGCGTCGCTATCCGGTCAAGTCGATGCTGGGGGAAGAGCTCGCCGAGAGCGTGGTGAGCGAGCGGGGGCTCGCGGGAGACCGGGCTCGGGCGGTGCTCGACGTCGCGACGGGGAAGATCGCCAGCGCCAAGAACCCCCGCCTCTGGCGCGGGCTGCTGGCGATCGAGGGCGCGCGGGCGCCGGGTGACGCGGAGCTGTCGGCGTTGCTCGGGCGCGAGGTCCGGCTGATCGACGTGCCCCCGCAGGGCGCCCACCTCGAACGGTCGGTGCCCGAACGGGTGCTCGCCGACGGCATCGAGGCCGAGGTGCCCTACACCACGACCGTGCTCGGCTCGGGCTCGCCCGAGGGCACGTTCTTCGACTTCGCGCCGATCCACCTGATCACCACCTCCACCGTCGAGCGGATCGGCGCGCTCGGCCCGCGCGGGCACGTCGAGGCGCTGCGCTACCGGCCCAACCTGGTGATCGCGACGGAGCCGGAGGGCTTCGTGGAGAACGACTGGGCCGGGCGCGAGCTGCACGTCGGCGCGCAGGTGGTGCTGCACGTGATCGTGGCCAGCCCTCGCTGCGCCGTGCCGACGCTGGCGCACGGGGCGCTGGAGCGCGACGCCGACGCCCTGCGCACCGTGGCCAGGCACAACCGGGTCACGGTCTTCGACCTGGAGAACCAGGCCTGCGCGGGCGTCTACGCGCGGGTGCTCCGCCCCGGCCTGATCAGGAAGGGCGATCCGGTACGTCTCGCGTGACCGGCCGCCGGGCAGGCCGTCCGGCGCGGCTCGCGTGAGCGCACGCCCGGGCCCGCCCGGTGAGACGTCACTTCGCGAGCGGCGCCAGGTACTCGTCCAGGTCGTCGAGGATCTTGCCGGCGGCGGTGACGCCGATCCCGGTCATCCAGATCTCGTCGTCCACGTTGTGCGCGTTGCCCGACTTGACCGCCTCCAGGTTCTTCCACAGCGGCCCCGCGGTGACGGTGGCCTGCGACTTGGCCGCCGCCTCCCCGTACGCGGTGTAGAAGACCGCGTCGGCGTCGGCCTTGGCGATGTTCTCCTGGCTCAGCTTGCCGAAGCGCTTGTCGTCCTGGTCGGCCAGCTGCTGCGCCTCGGGCCTCGGGATGCCGGCGTCGCCCACCACGATGCCGCTGAACGACTCGGGGCCGTACATGCGGATCTCGGTCGGCATGAAGCGCACGATGCTGACCTTCAGCTTCGAGAACTTGGCGCCCACCTCCTCGGCCCGCGTCTCGTACGCGGACAGCAGCTGCTGGGCCTGCTCCTTCTTGCCCAGCGCCTCGGCGTCGAGCAGGAAGTTGTCCTTCCAGGTGATGCCGACCCGCTCGGTGAACACGGTGGGGGCGATCTTGGCGAGCTTGTCGTAGAAGGCGGCCTGGCGGAACTTGCTGCCCAGGATGAGGTCCGGCTTGAGCGCCATGATGGCCTCGATGTTGAGCTGCTGCAGCGTGCCCACGGGCTTGGTGCCCGCCAGGGCCGGGCCGAGGTATTCGGGCCAGGTCTGGTTCTCCTGGGCCTGCGCCGCGCCGACAGGGGAGAGGCCGAGCGAGACCATCGTGTCGAACTTGTCGGTGTCGAGGACGACGACCCGTTTCGGCGTCATGGGCACCTTGGTCTCACCCATGGCGTGCTTGACGGTACGGGTGGGCCCCGCTTCCTGCGACGCGGTGGTGCCGCTCCCGCATGCGGTGAGGACTAACACGGGCAGCATGGCAGCGACGGCCAGGCGAAGGCGCATGGGCATTCCTTGATCGTTAGGTTAGGCAATCCTAAGTATGACATGTCTGATTCAGCGTTACCCAAATGCGCGGTGTGAGATGCCCGAAACCTAGCCGAAACACCCGTGTGGCGAGATTCACAGATGTGAAACACGCCTGGTCGAGCCACGAAACCCCGGCCGAACACGCTGTGGCCACACGTCACATGTAAGGAGGGTCGCGTCGTGAAGATCGATAGCGGCACGACTGCCTGGATGCTCGCGGCCACCGCGATGGTGCTGTTGATGACTCCGGGCCTCGCGTTCTTCTACGGGGGCATGACCAGGGCCAAGAGTGTCCTGAACATGATGATGATGTCGTTCGGCGCCATCGTCACCGTAACCATCACCTGGATGCTCTTCGGGCACTCCCTGGCCTTCACCGACAACCCCAGCTCAGCACTCAACAACTTCGTCGGCGGCTTCGACGCGCTCGGCCTGCAGAGCCTGGTGGAGACCGCGACGAAGGACGACGGCACCGGCATGCCGAGTCTCGTCTTCTCGGCCTTCCAGATGACGTTCGCCATCATCACGGTCGCCCTGATCAGCGGTGCCATCGCCGACCGGGCGAAGTTCGGCGCGTGGATGCTGTTCAGCGTGATCTGGGCCGCGCTCGTCTACTTCCCCGTCGCCCACTGGGTGTGGGGCACCGGCTGGCTCAACACCATGGGCATCGAGGACTTCGCGGGCGGCACGGTCGTCCACATCAACGCCGGTGCCGCGGCCCTGGCCCTGGCCCTGGTGCTGGGCAAGCGGCAGGGCTGGCGCAAGGAGCCGATGCGGCCGCACAACCTGACCCTGGTGCTGCTCGGCGCGGCGCTGCTGTGGTTCGGCTGGTTCGGCTTCAACGCCGGCTCCGAGCTGGCCGTGGACGGCACGGCGGGCCTCGCGTTCCTCAACACCCAGGTCGCCACCGCGGTCGCCGTCGGCGCCTGGCTCGTGGTGGAGAAGCTGCGTGACGGCCACGCCACCAGCCTCGGCGCCGCCTCCGGCGCGGTGGCCGGTCTGGTCGCCATCACCCCCGCCTGTGGTTTCGTCGACCCCTGGGCCGCGATGGTCATCGGCCTGCTGGCCGGCGCGATCTGTGCCTACGCCGTGGGCCTGAAGTACAAGCTCGGCTACGACGACTCCCTCGACGTGGTCGGCGTGCACCTGGTCGGCGGCGTCGTCGGCGCCGTCTCCCTCGGCTTCCTGGCCGCCTACCCCTTCCTCGACCAGCAGAGCGAGGGCCTGTTCTACGGCGGCGGCTTCGGCCAGCTCGGCCTTCAGGTGCTCGGCCCCGTCGCGGTCGGCGGTTACTCGTTCATCCTCACGTGGGTGATCGGCAAGATCATCGACAAGACGATGGGCTTCCGCATCCCCGCCGAGGACGAGGTCACCGGCATCGACATCACCTCACACGCCGAGACCGGTTACGACCTCGGCACCGTTCACGCCTCCGGCATGAGCTCCCCCAATGGCCCCGTCACCGCTCCCGCCACGAAGAAGGTGGACGCATGAGGCTCATCACCGCCATCATCAAGCCCTTCAAGCTCGACGACGTGAAGGCCGCGCTCGAACAGTTCGGCATCAAGGGAATGACCGTCAGCGAGGCCAGCGGCTACGGCCGCCAGCGCGGCCACACCGAGGTCTACCGCGGCGCCGAGTACCAGGTGGACCTGGTGCCGAAGGTGCGCCTTGAGGTCCTCGCGGAAGAGGACGACGCCGAGGACGTGATCGACGTCATCGTCAAGGCGGCCCACACCGGCAAGATCGGCGATGGCAAGGTCTGGTCCGTGCCGGTCGACACCGTCATCCGTGTGCGCACGGGAGAACGGGGTTCGGAAGCCCTGTGACGTCGGAGACGCGAAGCCCTGACAACGGCGTCAGGGCGGAGCACGACAGGGGTTCCACGACGGATCCGCGGCGATGCCCGGACAAGGGGGTCCGGGCGGAGCTCGGCAAGGGGGCACAGCAGTGAGGGGAGAGGCCCGTTCGTACGCCGCGGCCCGCAAGGAGCGGGGCGCGGACACCGACCGCTGGCTGAAGGATCTCTTCCGCACGGCGAGCGACGGCGAGCACGTCTCGCTCGTCGCCGTCGGCAGCCTGGGAAGGGGTGAGCTGGCACCCGGCAGCGACCTCGACCTCGTGCTGCTGCACAACGGCCGGGCCGACGTGGCCAGGATCGCCGACCGGATCTGGTATCCGATCTGGGACTCCGCGGTCAACCTCGACCACTCCGTACGCACGGTGGACGAGGCCGTGTCGGTGGCCAGGCAGGACCTCAAGGCCGTGCTCGGCCTCATCCAGGCCAGACACGTGGCCGGCGACCCCGACCTGACCAGGAAGGCCAGGGAGTCGGTGCTGGCCGAATGGCGCGCCGACTCCAGGCGCAGGCTCGGCGAGCTGCGCGAGGCGGCCGACAAGCGGGCCCAGGCCAGCGGCGAGCTCGCCTTCCTGCTGGAGCCCGACATCAAGGACGGACGCGGCGGGCTGCGCGACGTCCAGGCGATGCAGGCCGTGGCCGCCGCCTGGGTCGCCTCGGCGCCGGGCCCGCGGGCGCGGGAGGCGTACGAGTTCATCCTCGACGTGCGGCACGCGCTGCACGTCGTCACCGCCCGCGGCACCGACCGGCTGGTCCTCCAGGAGCAGGACGCGGTGGCCGGGCTGCTCGGGCTGCTGGACGCCGAGGCGCTGATGCGCCGCCTGGCCGAGGCCGGCCGTACCGTCTCCCACGCCTTCGACGCCACCTGGCGCACCGTTGACAGACTGCTGTCAGGACCGGCGCCCCGTGGCCGCCGCCCGCTGGCCGACGGCGTGGTCGAGCACGGCGGCGAGGTGGTGCTGGCCAGGGGCGCCGACCCGCGCAAGGACCCCGTCCTGGTGCTGCGCGCCGCCGCCGCGGCGGCCGACTCCGGGCTGCCGATGGCGCCCGCGACCGTGTCCGTACTCGCAGCTCAGTCGGCTCCGATGCCGGTGCCGTGGCCCGAGGAGGCCCGCGACGCGCTGGTGTCGATCCTCGGCGCGGGCCGCGCCGCCGTGCCCGTGTGGGAGGAGCTCGACCAGGCGGGCATTCTTGTCAAACTGCTTCCTGACTGGGAGCGCGTACGCCACCGCCCCCAGCGCAATCCGATCCACCGTTTCACGGTCGACCGGCACCTGATCGAGGCCGCCGCGAACGCGGCCGGCCACACCCGTGAGGTCTCCCGCCCCGACCTGTTGCTGATCTCCGCGCTGCTGCACGACATCGGCAAGGGCTGGCCCGGCGACCACTCGGCGACCGGCGAGGTCGTGGTCCGCGACATCGCCACCCGCATCGGCCTGCCCGCCCACGACATCGACACGCTCGCCGTCGTCGTCCGCCACCACCTGCTGCTGCCCGAGACCGCCACCCGCAGGGACCTCGACGATCCCGTGACGATCGAGAAGGTGGCCGCCACGGTCGGCACCCGCGAGGTGCTCGACCTGCTGGCCGCGCTGGCGGTCGCCGACGGCAACGCGACCGGTCCCGCCGCCTGGAACGCCTGGAAGGCGGGGCTCGTCGCCGACCTGGTCCGCCGGGTCAGGTCGGTGCTGTCGGGCTCGCCGCCGCCCAAGCCGCCCACCCTCTCGCCCGAGCAGGCCGGGCTGGCCCGCCACGGCGGCGGCGCCGTCCGGGTCAACGGGGGAGCGGTCACGGTCGTCGCCCCCGACCGGGTCGGCCTGCTGTGGAGCGCCGCCGGGGTGCTGTCGGCCCACCGGCTCGTCGTGCGCTCGGCCTCGTCGGCGTCCGCGGGCTCCACGGCGGTGATCGAGTTCTCCGTCATTCCCGAGTACGGTTCTCCGCCCGACCCCGCGACGCTGGAGGCCGATCTCAGGCTCGTCCTTGCCGGCCGTCTTGACATCGAGCAGCGGCTGGCCCGCCGCACCCGCGCGCTCAGGCCGCCCCGCGTACCTGTGGCCCCACCTCGGGTGACACTGGTCGACGACGCCTCCGCGACCGCTACCGTGGTGGAAGTCAGGGCCCATGACAGGCCGGGGCTGCTGTGGCGCATCGGACGTGCGTTCGGTGAGTGTGGTCTTGACGTGAGGGCCGCTCGCGTGGAGACTCTCGGCGCGGAGGCGGTGGACGTCTTCTACGTTGTGGACCGCGCTGGTCGCCCCCTCAGCGACGACGCGCAGAGGGCTCAAGTCCGCGATCAAGTCCTGGCCGCACTGCGATAACCAACAACACATCGACCACGGTCACGTTTGTAACGATTGTGTCCGATATGCCTGTTAAGTCAGTTGTTGCGGATACTTTGTGGACGGCCTATGGCCCGTGGCGGACGGGACGATTGAGGGGTAGCGGGAGCGGTGACTACGGGGAGTGCGGGAAGCGACCCAGCCACACGAAGGGACCGCGGGCAGCGGTCTCTGCCACGGCTGGGTCTGCGGAATTGGCGCGTGAGATGGCGGCTGACCGCCCTGATCCTGGTGCCCACCATCGCCGGCGTCGTGCTCGGGGGAGCGCGCGTCGTCGGGTCGGTCCAGAGCATCGGCGTCTACGACCGCACGGCCACCGCGGCCGAGCAGGCCGGACGCATCCGTGACCTGGTGCAGGCCATCGGACTCGAACGCGACACGGGCGGCTGGATCGGCGCGAGCCGCTCGGTGCGCAAGGCCCTGGCCAACCCGTACGCACAGCGCAAGGCGTCCGTCGACACCTTGATCAAGACCGTCAGAGCCGACCTTAACACGATGGACGACTCTTATGGACCCCGTGTGGTCAAGGCAGTCGAACAGGCGAAGTACGACCTGAGCCGGCTCCCCAAGATCAGGACCGAGGGCCAGGTCAACACCATCCGGTACGACTTCCTCACCGACACCCTGCTCAAGCTGCACGACGAGCTGGCCCTGATGTCCGACGACTCCCAGATCGTCGGCCAGTTCCGTGCCCTGAGCGCGCTCGCCTCGGCCAAGGAGGAGATGTCCAGGCAGCGGGTGAAGCTGCTGCAGGCCTCCTACGAGACCAGGCGGGTCGGCGCCAAGGACGTCGAGGAGTTCATCGCCTCCAACGCCCGCCAGCAGCGCGACATCGCCACCGTCGGCGCCGAGGCCGGCGTCGAGGTCGGCCTTGAATTGTCCAAGGCGCTCACCTCGAACAACGACTACGTCAACGTCCAGCTCACCAAGTCGCGCGCGGTCACGCTGGTCAGCGGCCGGCAGCCGGGCGCCACGATCACCGACAACCTGATCTCCGCCAACGCCGAGCGCGACCAGTGGTTCAAGCAGAACACCAACGCCATCGAGGTGCTGCACGGCATCGAGAAGCAGATGGCGGACAAGGTGAACCTGCGCAGCCAGGAACTGCGCCAGTCGGAGATCCGCAGCGCGATCGTCGCGGGCGCCCTGATCCTCGGGCTGCTGCTGATCGTCCTGCTGCTCACCGTCGCCATCGCCCGCTCCATGGTCGGCCCGCTGCGCCGGCTGCGCACCGAGGCGCTGGAGGTGGCCGGCTTCCGGCTGCCCGACGTGGTGCACCAGCTGCGCGTCAGCGGTGACACGGCCGTACGCGACGTGCAGCCGATCGAGGTCGAGGGCAACGACGAGATCGGCGAGGTGGCCAGGGCCTTCGACCAGGTGCACCGGCAGGCCGTACGCCTGGCGGGCGAGGAGGCCGAGCTGCGCAGCAACATCAGCTCGATGTTCGTCAACCTCTCGCGCCGCACCCAGACGCTGGTCGAGCGGCAGATCTCGCTGATCGACGGCCTGGAGAAGGGCGAGCAGGACGGCGGCCGGCTTGCCGACCTGTTCAAGCTCGACCACCTGGCCACCCGCATGCGCCGCAACTCCGAGAACCTCCTGGTCCTGGCCGGGCACGAGGCCACCCGCCGGCGCAGCCAGCCGGCCAAGCTGGTCGACGTCGTCCGCGCCGCGCTGTCGGAGGTCGAGGGCTACGAGCGCGTCCAGGTCAAGGTGCACCGGGCCACCTCCGTGCTCGGCAGCTGCGCCAACGACCTGGTCCACCTCGTCGCCGAGCTGGTCGAGAACGCCATCCAGTTCTCCCCGAGCAACTCCCAGGTCACGGTCACCAGCAGCCTCATCGAGGGCGGCGGCGCGCTGCTGTCCGTCACCGACTCCGGCATCAGCATGACCGAGGACGAGCTGGCAGAGGCCAACCGCCGCCTGGCCGAGCCGCCCGTCGTGGACGTGTCGGTCTCCCGCCGCATGGGCCTGTTCGTGGTCGGCCGGCTGGCGCTGCGCCACGGCATCAGGGTGCAGCTGCGCAAGGGCGACGGCAGCGGCCTGATCGCCATGGTGCTGCTGCCTCCGACGCTGATCGCCGACGGGACGCAGCAGCAGCCGCTGCCGCAGCGGCCGGCGTTCGGCGGCGGCACCGTGCCCGGCCAGCCCGCCGCTTCTGGCACCGGGGCCTCAGGGCCGAACGGGCTGGGCACGCCGAACGGGACGTTCCGGTCGTTCGCCAGCTTCGACTCCTTCGAGATCGGGCAGGTGCCGCGGCCTGGCGGCTACGACAACGGGCAGCCCAGGACGGGCGGTCTAGACAACGGGCAGCCCAGGACGGGCGGTCTAGACAACGGGCAGCAGCGTCGCGGCGCCTTCGAGGCGGGGCCCGCGCCGCGCCCCGGCTCCGCCGACAACGGGCGGCCCCGGCACGCGGCCCCGCCCTCCGGGCCCGGCCCGTTCGGCAGCAGTTCGTTCGACAGCGGCTCCTTCGGCAGCGGATCGTTCGGCAGCGGCCCGATCGACAGCGGCCCCGGCAGGACGGGCCCCGGCACGTTCGACACCGGCCCCGCCCGGCGGGCGGGCCCGCGCCAGGACGGCAACGCGCAGGGGACGCCCGGGCCCGCGTTCGGCTCCGACCCGGGCCGCCCGGGGGCGGGCGGCTTCACCGCCGACACCGACGGCGGCTCTTACCGCAGGCAGCAGGGCACGTTCGACTCAGGAAACTACCCTTCGTACCCCGGCGCGGGTTCTCCGCGATCTGGTAGTGGCGCGTTCCAGACGCCGCCGCCGGCGCCGTCGTACTCGACGAACGACGTACGCGGGCCTGGCCGGACCCCGTCGGTCGACATGTCGCCGATGGAGCAGGAGCAGGAGGAGTACCTGCCGATCTTCGCCTCGGTGGAGTCGGCCTGGTTCCGCCGCCCGCCCGCGGAGACGCCGCCCCAACCGGCGGGCACCGGTGAGGCCACACCGGCGCAAGCCGTACCCTCTGGGGAGGAAGCGTGGCGTACGGCCGCGGACGCCGGATGGCGTGCGGCGGCCGCGGCCAGCGAACCGAGTCTCGGCGGCGTCACCGCCGCCGGGCTCCCCAAACGGACCCCGAAAGCCAACCTGGTGCCGGGCACGGCGAGCCGGCCCGCACAGGCGCAGCAGCCCCAGCGGCAGGCTCCCGAGCCCCCGGTCTCAGCTGACCGGATGCGCGCCAGGATGGCCGGCTACCAGCAAGGTGTGCGACGGGCCCGTCAGGAAGTACACGGACAGGAGGAACAGAGTGAGTAAGCGTCCCGCCGGGGAGGATGCGTGACAACCCTTAGCCACGAGGCGCACAAGTTCGACTGGCTGATCACCGACTTCGTGCGTAACACCCCAGGTGTCGCGCACGCCGTCGTCGTCTCGGCCGACGGGCTCTGCCTGGCCGCCTCGGAGGGCTTCCCGCCCGACCGGGCCGACCAGCTCGCCGCGGTCTCCGCGGGTCTGCTGAGCCTGACCGTGGGTGCGTCCAGGGTGTTCGAGGGCGGCGCGGTGACGCAGACCGTCGTCGAGATGCAGCGTGGCCTGCTGCTGGTGATGGCGATCAGCGACGGCTCGGTTCTGACGGTGCTGGCGGGTCCGGATTGTGACATGGGCCTCGTGGCGTACCAGATGACGTTGCTGGTAGACAGAGCGGGACAAGCGCTGACACCGGCCCTTCGTGCGGAGCTTCAGGCCGCCAGGTCCCGGTGATGTGATGGAACTGATGGGAGAGGGCCGTGTACGGCACTGACGGCACCGGGGACGAAGAGCCCCTGTTCCGTCCTTACGCGGTGACCGGCGGCCGTTCCGAGCCGCGTTATCACCTCGCCATGGAGACGTTGATCTCGTCCATGTCGATCCCGGACGACGAGATGGCCATGCTCACCCCCGAGCAAGAGGCCATCATGCAGCTGTGCAGGTCGTTCCGGTCGGTCGCCGAGATCTCGGCCCTGCTCCGCGTCCCGCTAGGTGTGGCCAGGGTGCTCGTGGCGGACATGTCCGACGAAGGGCTTGTCCGCCTGCACCAGCCACGCCTCAGCCAGGGACAACCAGACCTCAACATGCTCGAAAGGGTGCTCAGTGGACTACGCAGGCTCTAGCCCCGGCCTCACGTCGACGAAGATCGTCGTCGCGGGCGGGTTCGGCGTCGGGAAGACGACGTTCGTGGGGGCGGTGTCCGAGATCCTCCCGCTCACCACGGAAGCCGTGATGACCGACGCGTCCGCGGGCATCGACGACCTGGGCATGACGCCGAACAAGCAGACCACGACCGTGGCGATGGACTTCGGCCGCCTGTCGCTCGACCGTGACCTGATCCTCTACCTGTTCGGCACCCCCGGCCAGCACCGGTTCTGGTTCATGTGGGACGACCTCGTCCGCGGCGCGATCGGCGCCGTGGTGCTGCTCGACACGCGCCGCCTGGCCGACAGCTTTCCCGCCATCGACTACTTCGAAGAGGCCAAGCTGCCGTTCGTCATCGGGGTCAACGGCTGGGACGGGCAGTTCCCGCACTCCGACGGCGAGGTCAGGGAGGCGCTCGCGCTCTCGCCGCACGTTCCGATCGTGCGCACCGACGCCCGCAGCCGCGAGTCGGTCAAGGCGACGCTGATCTCCCTGGTGGAGCACGTCGTACGCCTGCGCGCGGCCCCCGTGCGCTAGCCCGCCGGGTCGCGGACGCCGGCTCGCGACGTCGGGCCGAGGTTTTGGACGCCGGTCCGCCGCGTCAGGATGAGGTCGCGCGGCGGTTGATCAAAGCCTCGATGCCGTCGAGCACGCGCTCCAGCCCGAACTCGAAGGCGTGCTCGGGGCTGTAGGCGGCGTTGAACGCCTCGCCCGCCGACTGCCCGACCCTGGAGGCCACGGGATAGCGCCCGGCGTCGGCGATGCGGCTGAGGAAGGGCGCGTGCGCGGCCCACCACTGCTCGTCGGTCTGCCCGGTCACGCTCTCCGCCTGCGCGGCCTCCACCGCGCCCCTGGCCGCCCCGTGCACGAAGCCGGTGACCAGCGTGATCACCGAGTCCATCTCCACGTCCGTCAGGCCGATGCCGTCCACGGCGCGCAACTCGTAGTCGTACTTGGCCGTCACGTTGGGCCCGAGCGGGGGACGGCTCGCCGCCACCTGGAGCAGCCAGGGATGGCGCAGGTAGAGGGCCCAGTTCTCCCTGGCGATCCGGTCGAGCGCGCCCCGCCAGTCGCCGGGCACGTGCTCCGGCCTGGCCGTCTCGCCGTACACCGTGTCGAGCATGACGTCGAACAGCTCCGGCTTGCCCGGCACGTACGTGTAGAGCGACATCGTCCCCACGCCCAGCCGCTCGGCCACGCGGCGCATGGACAGCGCCTGGAGGCCCTCGGCGTCGGCCACCTCGATGGCGGCGCGCACGATGCGATCGACGTTCAGCTCCGGCCTGCCCTTGCGGCTGGCCCGCTCGCTGGTGCGCCAGAGCAGCGCCAGGCTGCGCGCCGGGTCGCCTTTTCCGGAGTACTCGACTGTCACCCTCGTACGGTACACCGTACGGTTGCCGTCCTCCACCGTATGGCGTACGGTACAGCGTACGCTATCGACGGGAGGCGGCATTGTCAGCGGTATGGGCGCGCGACCTGCGCAAGACGTACGGCGAGCACGCGGCGCTGGACGGCATCGACTTCGACGTGGGCCAGGGCACGGTGCACGGCCTGCTCGGCCCCAACGGCGCGGGCAAGACCACGACCGTCCGCGTCCTCACCACGCTCCTGCGCCCCACCGGCGGGCGCGCCGAGGTGGCCGGCTACGACGTCGTCCGGCAGCCCCGCCAGGTGCGCCGCAGCATCGGACTGGTCGGCCAGCACGCCGCGGTGGACGAGATCCTGACCGGCCGGCAGAACCTGGAGCTGTTCGGCCGCCTCTATCACCTGAGCTCCGCCGAGGCGCGGGCCAGGGCGGGGGAGCTGCTGGAGCGCTTCGGCCTGGAGCACGAGGGGCCGGCCAAGGAGTACTCGGGCGGCATGCGGCGCCGGCTCGACCTCGCGGCCGGTCTGATCCTGGCGCCGCCCGTGCTGTTCCTCGACGAGCCCACCACGGGCCTCGACCCGCGCAGCCGCGCGGAGATCTGGCGGGCCGTGCGCGACCTGGTCGCCGGCGGCACCACGGTGCTGCTGACCACCCAGTACCTGGAGGAGGCCGATCACCTGGCCGACCGGATCTCCGTGATCGACGCGGGCCGGGTGGTGGCCGAGGGCACGCCGGACGAGCTCAAGGCCCGGCTCGGCGGCGACCGGCTCGACGTGGTGATCCGCGACCCGGAACGGCTGGCCCAGGCCGCCGAGATCGTCGGCCGCGCGGCGTCAGGGACTGTGGAAGGTGCGGTGGAGGCGGATCCCGACACCCGGCATGTGAGCGTGCCGGTGCGCGAGCGTGTCCAGGCGCTCACGGAGGTCCTGGTGGCGCTGTCGGCGGCCGGGATCGAGGTCGAGGACGTGACGGTACGCCGCCCGACCCTCGACGAGGTCTTCCTGAGCCTGACCGCCGGAGGTGAGGGGAAGTGAACGCGATCTCGCTGCGCTGGGCTCTGATGGACGGCTGGTCGGTGGCCCGCAGGGACCTGATCCACTGGGCCAACCAGCCCATGACGGTGGTGTTCGGGGTGGTCTTCCCCGTGGTCATCACGCTGGCCTTCGGCTACCTGTTCGGCGGCGCGGTCAAGGTGCCCGAGGGGGCCGATTACTTCGCCTTCCTCATGCCCGGCATGTACGGCATGACGATGCTCTTCGGCCTGAGCGCCACCATGATCGCCGTAGCCACGGACGCTTCGAAGGGCGTCACCGACCGCTTCCGCTCCATGCCCATGGCGCCCTCGGCCGTCCTGATCGGCCGGGCCGTCGCCGACCTGCTCAACTCCGTCCTCGTCCTGGCCGGACTGCTGGCCTGCGGGCTGGCGGTCGGCTGGCGCCCGGCCACGTTCTCCGGCGCGCTCGGCGCGGTGGGCCTGCTGCTGCTCCTGCGTTTCTCGCTGCTGTGGGCCGGGATGTACCTGGGGCTGCTCACCAGGGATCCCGGCGCGGTGGTGGCGGTGCAGACCCTTGAGTTCCCGATCGGCTTCCTGTCCAACGCCTTCGTCGCCCCGGACACGATGCCGGGCTGGCTGGGGGCGGTCGCGGAGTGGAACCCGCTGTCGTCCACGGTGGCGGCGGCCAGGCAGCTGTTCGGCAACCCGGGCTGGGGCGGCGACTCCTGGGTGGCGCAGCACGCGGTGCTGATGGCCGTGGTGTGGCCGCTCGTCATCACGGCGCTGTTCTTCGCCCTGTCCGTCCGCCGGTACCAGCGTCTCGACCGGTGAACTACGCCTGCCCGTGGCGGTAGAAGGCGACCGGCTCCGGCGGCAGGGGCGTGTTGCCGAGGATGAGGTCGGCGGACTTCTCGGCCAGCATCATCACCGGCGCGTAGATGTTGCCGTTGGTCACGTACGGCATGGCCGAGGCGTCCACCACGCGCAGCCCGTCCAGGCCGTGCACCCGCATGCTCTGCGGGTCGAGCACCGACATCTCGTCGGTGCCCATCCGGCAGGTGCACGACGGGTGCAGGGCGGTCTCGCCGTCCTTGGCCACCCAGGCCAGGATCTCCTCGTCCGTACGTACGTCGGGCCCCGGTGACAGCTCGCCCCCGTCCAGATCCGCCCAGGCGGGCTGGGACAGGATGGCCCTGGCGTGCCTGATCGCCTCCACCCACTCGCGCCGGTCCTGCTCGGTGGACAGGTAGTTGAAGCGCAGGGCCGGTTTGCGGCGGGGATCGGCGGAGAGGACGCGCACCGAGCCGCGCGCGTCGGAGTACATCGGGCCGATGTGCACCTGGTAGCCGTGGCCGCCGGCCGGGGCCGAGCCGTCGTAGCGGACGGCGATCGGCAGGAAGTGGAACATCAGGTTGGGGTAGGCGACATCGTCGTTGGAGCGGATGAAGCCCCCGGCCTCGAAGTGGTTGGTGGCCCCTGGGCCGCGCCGGCGGAAGAGCCAGTCGGCGCCGATGAAGGGACGGCGCCACATGGCCAGCGAGGGCTGCTGCGAGACCGGCTGCGTGCAGGCGTGCTGGATGTAGACCTCCAGGTGGTCCTGGAGGTTCTCCCCGACGCCGGGCAGGTCGTGCACCATCTCGATGCCCAGGGGCTCCAGCAGGGCGCGTGGGCCGACCCCGGAGAGCTGGAGGAGCTGCGGGGTGTTGATCGCCCCGCCGCACAGGATGACCTCCCCGGCCTCGATGCGCTCGCCGTCGCACAGGACGCCGGTGGCGCGGGTGCCGTCGAAGAGCACCTTCTCCACGAAGGCGCGGGTCCTGACGGTCAGGTTGGGACGGCGGCGCACCGGGTGGAGGTAGGCGCGGGCGGCGCTGAGCCGGCGGCCGCGGTGGATGTTGCGGTCGAAGGCGGCGAAGCCCTCCTGGCGGTAGCCGTTCACGTCGTCGGTCAGGGGGTGCCCGGCCTGCTGGACCGCCTCGAAGAACGCCTCGAACAGCGGCCCGCGCGCGGGACCGCGCTCCAGCTTGAGCGGGCCCTCACCGCCGCGGAACTCGGTGCCGGGGCCGGCCAGGCAGTTCTCCATCTTCTTGAAGTACGGCAGGCAGTGGGCGTAGTCCCAGTCCTTCATGCCGGGATCCCCGGCCCAGCGCTCGTAGTCGAGCGGGTTGCCGCGCTGGAAGATCATCCCGTTGATGCTGCTCGAACCGCCCAGCACCTTGCCGCGGGCATGGTAGACGCGCCGGCCGTTCATGTGGGGCTCGGGCTCGGACTCGTACTTCCAGTCGTAGAAGCGGCTGCCGATGGGGAACATCAGCGCGGCCGGCATGTGGATGAACACGTCCCACAGGGAGTCGGCCCGGCCGGCCTCCAGCACCAGCACCGAGGTCGAGGGATCGGCGCTGAGCCGGTTGGCCAGGGCGCAGCCGGCCGAGCCGCCGCCTACGATGACGAAGTCGAACCTCAACGGGGAATCCAGTCCTTCCACACGATCTTGTTCTCGTCGACCCACCGCTCGGCGGCCTCTTCGGCGCTCATCTTCTCGTTGATCATGTCGCTGGCCACGGCGTTCTGGTCGTCGTTGGTCCAGTTGAAGTTGCGGACGAACTCGTAGGCCTTCCCGCCGGTCTCGGCGAACCGCCTGCTGACGATCTTGTCCAGCAGGTACGGCGGATAGTCGCAGGCCACCTTCGCCGCCGTGTCGTCGCAGCCCACCGCGTAGGGAGGCAGCGAGACCTTGACGAGCCGGATCTTGGTGAACAGCCATTGCGGTTCGTAGAAATACATGAGCAGCGGCGTCCGGTTCTTCGTCGCCTCCTGCGCGGCCTTGATCAACGCGGCCTCGCTCCCGGAGTAGACGACCTTGTAATTCAGTCCGAGGTTCTTGATGATGGCCTCGTCATTCGTCACGAAGGTCGGATCGCCGTCCAGAACCTGTCCGGCGGTGCCGGTTTTCTCGGTCCGGAAAAGGCTAGAGTATTTATTGAGGTTTCGGTAGTCCGTAATGCCGGGATACCTTTTGGCCATCCACTCGGGGATGTACCAGCCGATGACCCCTTTGTTCCCCGTGAGGCCCGCCGACAGTGCGACCTTCTTCTGCTCGATGTAGGTCTTCTTCAAGTCGTTGTGACCCCAGCTCTCCACGATCACGTCGACCTTGCCGGATTCGAAATCCTTCCAGGACTGGTCCTCTTTCACGGGACGCTTGTTGACCTTGTAGCCCAGCTCCCGCTCCAGCAGGTGCGCCATGACGGCGGCCTGGGCCTCGTAGCCCGCCCAGGCGTGGATGTCGATGTTGACCGTCCCCTTGGCCTGGGCGGCGGTCTCGGGCTCGGCCCCCGAGCAGGCCGTCAGGAGCAGGATCCCGGCGAGGGGCGCGGCGGCGAGCTTCTTGGTTCGCATCATCAGAGGTCTCCGGGAACGCGCGGCCCCAGGGGCGGGGCCGCGCGGTCATGACGGGGTCACTTGGGGATCCAGGCCTGCCACTTCGCGGGGTTGGCCTCGATCCACTTCTTGGCGGCTTCCTCGCCGGTCATGCCGTTGTTGGTCATGTCGTTGGCCACGGCGTTCTGGTCCTCGTTGGTCCAGGTGAAGTTCTTGACCAGCTCGTACGCCTTCCCGCCGGTCTGCGCGAACTTCGTGCTGACGATCTTGTCGAGGTCCATCTCCGGGTAGTCGCAGGCGACCTTCTTGGGATCCGCGTCGCAGCCCTCGGTGTAGGCGGGCAGGTTGACGCGGACCAGGTCGACCTTGTCGAAGATCCAGTGCGGCGTCCAGAAGTAGAACAGCAGCGCCTTCTTCTGCTCCTGCGCCTGCGTGGCCGACTTCAGCAGGGCCGCCTCGCTGCCGCCCGTGACCACCTTGAAGTTCAGCTTGAGGTTCTTGACCAGGGCCTCGTCGTTGGTGACGTAGCTGGGGTCGCCGTCGAGGAGCTGGCCCTTGCCGCCCGACTCCGAGGTCTTGAACAGGTCGGCGTACTTGTTCAGGTTCTTGTAGTCGGTGATGTCCGGGTACTTGTCGGCCATCCACTTGGGCACGTACCAGCCGATGATGCCCTTGTTGCCGGTCGAGCCGGCCTCCTGCGCCGTCTTCTTCTCCTCGATGAACTGCTTCTTCAGGTCGGGGTGACCCCAGTTCTCGATGATGACGTCGACGTCGCCGGTCTCGAAGCCCTCCCAGGCCAGCTGCTCCTTGATCTCGGGCAGCTCGACGTTGTAGTTGAGCTCGTTCTTCAGCAGGTACGCGACGACGTTCGCGCTGGCCTCGTACCCCACCCAGGGGTTGATCGCGATCTTCACGGTGCCCGCGGAGGCAGCGCTGGTGGCGCCGGCCTGCGGGGCGGCGGTGCTGGTCGAACTGCTGTCCACCGTTGCTCCGCCGCAGCCCGCGGCAGCGAACGCAACGGCCATCAGGCCTGCGAACAGGCGAATCTTCATGTGAGCTTCCTCTTTCGGGGGGAAGGGCGTCTGTCGGCGCCCTGCGTGATGCGGTCGAGCATGACTCCGAGCAGGACGGTCGCGACGCCGGCCACGAAGCCCATGCCGAAGTCGCTCCGCTGGGAGAAACCGACGACCACGTCGTAACCGAGCGCCCCCGCCCCGACCAGCCCACCGACGACGACCATGGCGAGCGTCATCACGATGCCCTGGTTGGCCGCGAGCAGGATCGCCCGCCTGGCCATCGGGAGCTGCACCTTCCACAGGAGCTGGGCCGAGGTCGAGCCGGCGGAGGCCGCGGCCTCCACGACGGTCGGGGGCACGGCCCTGATCCCGTCCTCGACCAGGCGCACCACGGGGGGAACGGCGTAGATGATCGAGGCGAAGATGGCGGTGAAGCGGGTGGTCTCGAACAGCGCCAGCGCCGGCAGCAGGTACACGAACGCCGGCATGGTCTGGGCGGCGTCCAGCACGGGCCGCTGAACGGCCGAGTAGCGCGGCGAGCGGGCCGCGGCCACCCCGAGCACGAGGCCGATGAGCAGGGTGACCAGCACCGCGACGGCGACCGTGGTCATCGTCTGCATGGCGTGCTCCCAGACGCCGAGCAGCGCGATGGCGAGCAGACAGCCCAGCGCCGTCAGCGCGGGGCCGGCGCCGCTCACCCGCCAGGCGACCAGCAGCACCGCGAGCGCGATCAGCCACCAGGGGGCCGAGGTGAGCAGCGACTCCAGCGGGTTGAGCAGGACGGCGGAGGTGACGTCCTTGATCCACGTCGTCACGCCGAACCAGTTCGTCTCGGCCCAGCGGACGATGTCGTTGACCTCGGAGACGACGTTGACGGTGAGGCTCTCCGGCCACGTCGCGGGCAGCACGGGGATGAGCGCGAGCCCGGCGGCGGCCAGCACGCCCGCCCCGGCCAGGCCGGCGCGGCCGATCCTGGCGTGCGGGTCGCGGCGGGCCACCGCCATCAGCATCCGGTCCAGCACCACCGCCATGATCACGACGGCGACGCCGGCCGGCAGCATGATGCCGACCTGCGCGCGCGACAGTCCTCGGATGATGTCGCCGCCCAACCCGGGGGCTGAGATCAGGTTGGCGATGACGACCATGGACAGCGCCATCATGACCGTCTGGTTGACCGCCAGCGCCATCGTGGACCTGGCCAGCGGCAGGTAGACCTTGAACAGCGTCTGCGCGCGCGTGGCGCCGAGCGAGGTGGACGCCTCGACGGCGGTGGGGGAGACCCCCGAGATGGCCAGGGCGGTGATGCGGATCGCGGGCGGGATCGAGTAGATCATCGTGGCGATGGCCCCGGCGGGCGCGCCGATGTGGAAGAACAGCGCGAGCGGCGCAAGGTACGCGAACGTCGGCATGATCTGCATGACGTCCAGCATCGGGGTGATCGCCCGGCGGGCGCGGGCGGAGAGCCCGGCCCAGACGCCGATCGGGACGCCGATCGCCAGTGACAGCAGCACCGCCACCGCGACCAGGGCCAGCGTGTCGACGCTCGACTGCCACAGCCCCAGCACGCCGAACGCGCTCACGCCGGCGACCGCGAGCAGCGCGATCCGCCAGCCGCCCGCCAGCCACGCCAGCGCGCCCATGACCCCGGTGATGCCGGGCCAGCCGAGGGCGTACAGGGCGGTCTGGAACACGCCGTAGAGCAGGCCCACGAAGAGCCGGATGTAGTTGAGGAAGTACAGGAAGAGCGGGTTGTCGTTGCGGTGGTCGTCGATCCACTCGCGCAGCTCGGTGACGGCCAGGAACTGCGGCGCCTCCTTGTCGTGCGGGAGCGTGCCCGTGCCCTGGAAGACCAGGTACGCCACCACGAACAGCAGCGCCACGCCCGCCGGCGCCGCCCACTTCGGCAGGCCGAGCCTGGCGGAGGGCGTGGGGACGGCCGTGGAGCTCATGCCCCCGCCTTCGCGCCCGTGCCCGCGCCTGTGCCCGCGTTCGCGCCTACGTCCTGGCCGGCCAGGAAGCCGAGCAGGTCCACCTGGTCCACCACGCCGACCAGCTCGTCGCCGTCCACCACCCTGATCGGCTGGGCGGAGGTCGACGACACGCCGATCGCGTCCTTGATCACCGTGGTCACCGGCAGCACCGGCCCGTCCAGCGGCTCGCCGCGCTCGGGAGGGCGGCAGATCCAGCGCAGGGTCAGCACGTGACTCCTGGGCACGTCGCGCACGAAGTCGGCCACGTAGTCGTCTGCCGGCGCGCCCACCAGCTCCTCGGCCGTGCCGAGCTGCACGATCGAGCCGGCCCGCATGATCGCGATCCGCTCGCCCAGCTTGAGCGCCTCGGACAGGTCGTGGGTGATGAAGACCATCGTCTTGCCGACCTCGCGGTGCAGCCGGATCACCTCGGCCTGCATGTCGCGCCTGATCAGCGGGTCGAGCGCGCTGAACGGCTCGTCGAACAGCATCACCTGCGGCTCCACGGCCAGCGCGCGGGCCAGGCCGACCCGCTGCTGCATGCCGCCGGAGAGCTGGTCGGGATAGGCGTCGGCGTAGCCGTCGAGGCCGACCAGCGAGAGGATCTCCCCGGCCCGCGCGTGCCTGGCGGCCTTGGCGGTGCCCTGGATCTCCAGCCCGTAGGCGACGTTGTCGATCACCTTGCGATGCGGCAGCAGGCCGAAGTGCTGGAAGACCATGCTGACCTGGTGCCGGCGGATCTCACGGAGCCGGGCGGGCGAGGCGGCGCGGATGTCCTCGCCGCCGATCGTGATCCGGCCCGCGGTCGGCTCGATGAGCCGGGTCAGGCAGCGCACCAGGGTGGACTTGCCGCTGCCCGACAGGCCCATGACCACGAAGACCTCGCCGGGGCGGACCTCGAAGCCCACGTCCCTGACGGCGGCGGTGCAGCCGGTCTTCTCCCTCAGCGCGGCGGGTTCGAGATGCTTGTCCTCGCTGTCCAGGACTTTCTCCGCCCTGGGTCCGAAGATCTTCCAAAGGCCCGCAACGGTGATAGCCGCGTTGTCGGGAGAATCTCCCACACTCGCCTCCTCGTTATGACGTCGCTCAACATATGTCGGGAATAGCGAGATTCTCAACGCTGTGACCTTCTGGAGATCTTCGTGCGCCTCGCACGTTACTCGCTGGAACGGACCAATCGCCCAGAAGCGGACATTTATTCTGTTAAAGGTTTATTTCGTGCTGCAGACGCTTCCATCATGGAGTGCCAGGTTCTATCCTCATCAGTCACGCGAGCTAACTTTTGTCGCGTTATGTTGCCTTGGCCACGAGCCTTAGGATGTGTTGCAATAACCGGCAACTTGATTTCTCCCACGGCACACACTCCTCATATACGCCGATTCGGGCGAGGTGCGTTCGGTGACTACAGAGCGGGGCGTCAAGCACGCCGGCGACGGCGGCTGGCGGCTGGGCAATTGGCGCGTCCGAGCACGTCTCGTGGCCCTCATCATGGTGCCCACCGCCGCGGCCGTGCTGCTCGGCGGCGTCCAGGTGCTCTCCTCGACCGCCGCGGCCGCCGACTACGCGCGCACGAACCAGTTCGCCCGTCTCTCCGCCGAACTCGGCGGCCTCACCCACCTCATCTCCGGCGAGCGGGCGCGGACCTCCTGGTACATCGCGCGTAACCGGCCGGCCGACGGCCTGGCCGAGGTCAAGGCGCAGATGGACCAGGTGGACCTGGAGGCCGGGCAGGTGCGCGGCATCGCCCAGCAGCTCCTGACCGACTCCACCGGCCGCACCGCCGACCAGCTGGAGAGCCTGCTCAACCGGCTGAACGACCTGACCTCCCTGCGCGCGCAGGCGCTGGAGGCCAACCTGCTGCCCGGCCCCGCCGTCGAGCTCTACACCACGGTCGTCAACGACCTGCTCTCCGTGCACAACGAGCTGGTCAAGGGCAGCGTGGACGACGAGCTCTTCCGCCAGACGCGCATGCTCGACGGGCTCGCCCGCGCGAAGGAGAGCCTGTCCTACCAGCAGGCGCTGGTCACCGTCGTCCTCGCCGAGGGCGCGTTCGACCAGGAGCAGCTCAAGCGCTTCCTGGGCGAGCAGTCCAGGGAGCAGAACGAGCGCAGGGGATTCGCCGCCGAGGCCACCGCCGAGGAGCGCCGTTTCTTCGACGAGAACGTCAACGGCAGGCCCGCCGACCGCATGCTCTTCCTGCGCGAGCTGGTGCTGATCAGAGCCACCAGGGGTCTGCCGCTGCGCGGGCTCGACCAGTCCGCGCCCGACGACGCCAAGGAGTGGTTCGACGCGACCAACGTGGTCGTCGACGCCATGCGCCAGGTCGAGGAGCGCCAGGCGGAGGGCATCGTCCGGCGCAGCGAGGCGCTGAGCGCCGACGAGCGGCAGCAGGCCATCGTGACCGCCGTCGCCGTGCTCGCCCTGCTCGTGATCGTGCTGCTCATCACCACCGGTGTGGCCCGATCCCTGGTACGCCCCCTGCGCCGCCTGCGCGGCGAGGCCCTGGAGATCGCCGGCAAGCGGCTCCCCGACTTCGTCCAGCACCTGCGCGAGTCGCGCGACGGCGTGGTCACCGCCGAGGTGCCGCCCATCGGCATCTTCTCCAAAGACGAGGTCGGCGAGGTCGCGCGCGCCTTCGACGAGGTGCACCGCGAGGCCGTCCGGCTGGCCGGCGACGAGGCCAAGCTGCGCTCCAACGTCAACGCCATGTTCGTCAACCTGTCCAGGCGCAGCCAGACGCTGGTCGAGCGGCAGCTCACGCTGATCGAGAAGCTGGAGCGCGGCGAGCGCGACGACACCAGGCTCGGCGACCTGTTCAAGCTCGACCACCTGGCCACCCGCATGCGCCGCAACAGCGAGAACCTGCTCGTCCTGGCCGGCCAGGAGGCCGCGCGGAAGTGGAGCGAGCCGGTCGAGCTGATGGATATCGTGCGGGCGGCGCTGGGCGAGGTCGAGAGCTACGACCGGGTCAGCATCCAGGTCGAGTCGGACGTCGCCATCGCCGGGCAGGCCGTCACCGACGTGGTCCACCTGCTCGCCGAGCTGGTCGAGAACGCGGTCTCGTTCTCCTCGCGCGACACCAAGGTCATCATCTCCAGCAGCCGCATCGACGGCGGCAGCCTGATGCTGTCGGTCACCGACCAGGGCATCGGCATGAGCCAGGAGGAACTGGCCGAGGTCAACTGGCGCCTGGCCAACCCGCCCGTGGTCGACGTCTCCGTCTCGCGGCGCATGGGCCTGTTCGTGGTCGGCCGGCTGGCGCTGCGGCACCAGATCCGGGTGCAGCTGCGCCGTCAGGACATCGGCGGCCTGACCGCGATGGTGCTGGTCCCGCCCCGGCTGCTCACCGCCGTGCCCGGTCCGGTGCCCGGCGCGGGGCAGCGTCTCCAGGCGCCCAGGCAGGTCAACCGGCCCACGCCGTCGTACGCCCCGCCGTACTCCTCCTCGCCCGCCGGCCCGCCATCGGGTCATTCGTCGGGCCATCCGTCGTTCGACACCGGCGGCGCGCCCGAGCCGTCGTCCTGGTTCACCTCCTCGCGCACGTCCATGAGCGGATCGCTCTCCTTCGACTCGGCGTCCTTCGACGCGGCCTCCTTCGACTCAGCCTCCTTCGACTCGACGTTCGGCCCGGGCGGCCCGGGTGGGCCGGGTGGGCCGGGTGGGCCGCGGTCGTCGTTCGCCGAGCCGGCGCCGCCCGCCTCGTCCTACCCCGACCAGGCCACGCCGGCGACGTCGTTCCCGCCGCCCCCTGCGCCGGCCAAGGACGAGTTCCTGCCGATCTTCGCCTCCGTCGAGGAGAGCAGCTGGTTCAGCAGGTCGGCGCCGACGGCAGACCGCCGCGAGGAGTCCTGGTCCTCACCCGCCGACCAGGGGTGGCAGGCCGCGGGAGCGGCCGCGGAGCCCGTGCAGAGCGGCACCACGAACTCCGGCTTGCCGAAGCGCACGCCACGAGCGAATCTGGTACCGGGCGCCGCCAGCCCGCAGCCGCCGCCCGTTCCCGCCGCTCCGGTGTCCCCTGACCGGTTGCGCAGCAGGCTGGCCAGCTACCAGCAGGGCGTGCGCAAAGGACGCGCCGAGCTCCAGGAGGACTCATGAAGGAGTTGAGTCAGGCCGCCAGAGACATCAACTGGCTGGTCAGCCGCTTCGTCGAAGAGGTCCCGGGCGTGGCGCACGCCGTCGTGGTCTCCGCGGACGGCCTGCCGATGGCCTTCTCCCGGGGGTTTCCGAAAGACCGTGCCGACCAGCTCGCCGCCATCGCGGCCGGGCTGGTGAGCCTCACCCAGGGGTCGGCCCGCGTGTTCGAGGGCGGCGGGGTCACCCAGACCCTCGTCGAGATGGAACGCGGCCTGCTGCTGGTGATGTCGATCAGCGACGGTTCCTGTCTGGCGGTGCTGGCCGCACCCGACTGCGACATGGGCTTGGTCGCCTACCAGATGACGATCCTGGTCGAGCGTGCGGGGCAGGTGCTGACGCCTGCCGTGAGGGCGGAGCTCTCCGCAGCGCGTCCGTGGTGATGGGAGTGAACCGTGGCATCGTGGCACAACGGGGAGCCGGAGCCCGAGCGAAGTTCGCTCGTCCGGATGTACGCCGTGACCGGAGGCCGGACCGCTCCGCGCACGGCGCTGGCCATGGAGGCACTGGTATCGTCGGCCACCTCGGCGCAGCTCGGCACGACCTACACGCGCGAATATCGCGCGATCAGTGAGCTGTGCCGGCAGGTGCGGTCCGTGGCGGAGATCTCCGCGCTGCTCAGCGTGCCCCTCGGAGTGGCTCGGGTGCTCGTCGCCGACATGGAGGCGGATGGGCTGGTCAAGGTGTACCAGCCGCAGCTAGAGGCAGGTTTGCCCGACAGGGGCCTGCTCGAAAGGGTATTAAGTGGACTTCGCAGGCTCTAGCCGGCTCACTTCCACGAAGATCGTCGTGGCCGGCGGGTTCGGCGTGGGCAAGACCACGTTCGTGGGCTCCGTGTCCGAGATCATGCCGCTCACGACGGAGGCGGTCATGACGGACGCGTCGGAGGGCATCGACGACCTCGGGCACACTCCGGGCAAGACCACCACGACCGTGGCCATGGACTTCGGGCGGCTCTCGCTCGACCAGGACCTGATCCTCTATCTCTTCGGCACCCCTGGCCAGCACCGGTTCTGGTTCATGTGGGACGACCTCGTCCGCGGGGCCATCGGGGCCGTGGTGCTGGTCGACTCGCGGCGGCTGGCCGACAGCTTCGCCGCGGTCGACTACTTCGAGAACTCCGGGATCCCGTTCGTCATCGGGCTCAACGGCTGGAACGGAGAGTTCCCGCACATCGAGAGCGAGGTGCGGGAGGCGCTCACGCTCTCGGCCCACGTGCCGATCGTGCGCACGGACGCGCGGGTCCGGCCGGCGGTCAAGCAGACGCTGATCACGCTGGTCGAACACGCGCTGACCGTACGCACCGGTTGAGCGGCCCGGCCAGGCCGCCGAAACGGGCCTGCAGGGCCGGGTCTATTGGGCCGACCACCAGTAGGCGGCCACCAGTTCGGCCACCAGCGTCTCCGTGAGCAGGGCGACGTCCGGGTCGTCGTCGTGGACGTACCTGATCGCCGCCGCGGCGTCCTTCACCTCGCCGCCGACGGCGATCACCGTGGACCCGCGCTCGCGCACCCAGTCCATGGCCTGCCCGTCGTAACGGGAGCCGGGGAAGAGCAGGGCGCGGTAGTCGAGCGTCTTGGTGAGGTAGACGTCCACGTGCGACCAGTCGCCGCTCTCGCAGGCGTCGGCGGGGCGGCGCGGGCCCTCGCGGAACATCAGCGCCGACTGCTCCGCCGACGACAGCCGCTCGGCCGGGGCGATCGTGTAGACGCCGTGCGGGCCGTCCAGCAGCTCCATGGTCAGGGGCAGCCACTCGTCCCTGCGCTCCAGCAGGTCGGCCGACGCCTGCGCCGCCCGTTCGAGCAGGGCGGGCAGGTCGCGGTCACGGCCGGTGAGCCTGGACTCCAGCGCCAGCAGCAGGGCCAGCGTGTGCTGGAACGTGCGGCAGGCGACGCCGCCGCGCTCCTCCCCGGCGTGCAGGTCGACCACCAGGTCCGCGGCGGCGGCGAGGGGCGAGCCGGGGGAGTTGGTGAACGCGGCCAGGCGGGCCTGGCCGCCCGCGTACGCGACGACGGCGTCGAGGGTCTCCCTGCTGGAGCCCGTGGCCGAGATGGGCACGACCAGGGTGCCCTCGGCCGGTGGCAGGCTCGCCGCGGCGGAGGAGTACTCGGCATGGGCGAACACGCCGGCGGCGCGAAGCCGCAGCGCGGCGACGCCGGCGCCGTAGCGTGAGCTGCCCATGCCGAGGAACAGCACCCGGTCGATGCCCGCCGGCAGGCCCGCGAACGGGTCCTCGGCGCGCAGCCGGCCGGCCAGCGCCGTCAGCGCCTCCGGCTTGGACTCCAGGTCGGACAGGTAGAGCTCGGCGTTCACGCGGTGTTCTCCTCGGGGTACCAGGTGCGCAGGACGCCCATCGGGGCGTAGCGCCATCGGGGAAGGTGCCGGGCGGCGTAGATCAGCTCGCGGCACTCCTGCTCCACCTCGAACGGGCGGATCAGGCTCTCGTCGAGCAAGTCTGCCCTGCCCTCCTCGGCCAGCCGGCGCCGGTAGGCGGTGAGCAGGGTGGCGCGGGCCCGCTCCGCCCAGGCGGCGGCGCGGGCGGGCGGCGTGGACCTTCTCTTGATCGCCACCTGCGCCACGTGGTCGAGGCTCGTGGTCAGCTGGGCCACGTCCCTGGCGGCCGGCTGGTACGGCGCGGCGTCGGCGACGGTCGGGTTGCCGTCGAAGTCGATCACCGCGTACCCGTCGCGCCAGCGCAGGATCTGGCCCACGTGCAGGTCGCCGTGGATCCTGATCAGCGGGGAGCCGGCGGGGGCCCGCTCCAGCGCGGCCAGCTCCCGTCTCATGGCGCCGGCCCTGGCGGCCAGCCACGCGCCGTCAGCGCCAGCGGTCAGGGCGAGCGCTTCGGTCAGCGCGCTCTCAGCCCTGGCGGCAAGATCCTCCCCCTTGGCCTCCCCATCGGACAGGGCGGGGAGAGTGGACAGGGCGAGGTGCAGGCCGGCCGCGAGCCGGCCGAGCTCGGTGGCGAAGCCGGTCCGACCGTGCTCCGCCTCGTCCACGCACCACTCCCAGCCGTCCCTGGCCTCGGGCAGATAGCCGGTCACCAACGCCAGCAGGTGCTCGCGTCCGTCCACCACACCTGTCAGAGCCGCGTAAGGGGGAGCCGTGTCGTTGAATCCCGCCTCAACGAGGTGCGCGAGGAGCTCCGGCGTCGGGTGGGGCAGCGGCGCGGGAGGCGTCAGCCACTTCACCACGATCCGCTCGTCCACCACCACCGAGTAGTTCGTCTGGTCCACATGGTCACCGAAATCACGCTCACCTGGGGCCCCAGTGTGGAGATCTTCAAGACCGTACGAGAGGCTGGGGAGCGGGAGGAAGCGCCGCACGGCGAACGGCGGCGGCACCTCCCCCTCCAGCCGCAGAAGGAGCGCGGCGGTGAGCCCGCGATCTCGGGCGGTGAGTGGCTTCTCACCGAGAGAGATCAAGCGATGGCGTATTGAATCCCAATTCAACTGGTAGACCAAACTTCCAGGTAGCAATGTCATCAAAAGTCTTGCCCATGTTGATTTCTGCTGCAACACTCCTGGTCTGGTCGGCTGTGTCCGGTAAGGTCGCGCGACCCCTCTTCCCATACAAATTGCAGAAGGAGTAGCGGCCGTGTCCCGTACCCGGTTCACCCGTCGTCTCCCGGCCGCCGTCGCGGTGGCCGGTCTCGCGCTTGCCGTCGCGGCGTGCGGCGGTGAGTCGTCGTCAAGCTCAGATGGCACGACGGTAGCGGCGGCCGACCAGCTCAAGCCCGACGCGGACCTGTCGAAGCAGTCCCTGCAGATCACCGTATGGGACGGTTACACGCCCAAGGAGCTGCCCCAGCGGGTGAAGGAGAAGCTCAAGGTCCAGGACATGAAGGTCGCGCTGCACGCCACCAACGAAGAGGCGATGAACAAGCTCACCGCCCAGGGCGACAGCGGCATCGACGTGGCCTTCGTGTCCGGCCAGTACGCCCAGGCGCTCAACGCCCAGGGCCTGCTGGAGCCGATCCACCCCGAGCTGATCCCCAACCTGGCCAACCTCTACCCCGAGGCCACCCAGCTCTCCTACGACAAGGGCAACAAGTACTCCGTCCCCTACACCTGGGGCACCACCGGCATCTGCTACCGCACCGACCTGGTGAAGAGCAAGCCGGCCAGTTGGAACGATCTCCTCAAGCCCCCGGCCTGGGCCGAGAAGAAGGTCACGATGATGACCACCGAGCGCTGGCTGGCGCTGCCCGCGCTCAAGTCGCTCGGCTACTCGGTCAACACCGACAAGGACGAGGAGATCGCCAAGGCCCGCGAGCTGCTCATGGCCCAGAAGCCCCACCTGCTCACCTACGACGACACCACGTTCGGTGACAAGCTGGTCAGCGGCGAGGCCGTGATGGTCGAGGCGTGGGACGGCTGGTGCCCGACCACCGACCCCAAGGGCAACATCGCGTTCGCGGTGCCGAAGGAGGGCAGCGACCTCTGGGTGGACACCATGGTGATCATGAAGTCCTCCAAGAACAAGGAGGCCGCGCACGCCCTGATCAACTACATCCTCGACCCCGCGATCCACAGCTGGGCGGCCGAGAACATCAACTACAAGGTCCCCAACAAGGCGGCCATGGAGAAGGTGAAGATCGCCAAGGGCTCGCTGCTCGACATCCCGCCGTCCCAGCTGCTGGACGGTGAGTCGATCATCGACCTGGGCGCCGCCTCGACCAAGTACACCCGCCTGTCGGCCGACGTTTCGGCGAAGTAGTTGTCGTTGTAGTGAAGTCAGAGGTCAATGCCCGGCCGGTGTCCCGTTCGAGAGGGCGCCGGCTGGGCGCGTTCGTGTTCCTGACGCCAGGGCTGACGTACCTGGTCGTGCTGCTGCTGGTGCCGCTGGCGCTGGTGCTGAGCTACACGGTCTTCCAGCGCGGGCGCTTCGGCGGGGTGGTCTACGAGTTCACGGCCGAGAACTTCGAACGGCTGATCGACCCGCTCTACCTGAACGTGGTCATCGAGTCGCTGACGATCGCGGCGACAACCACCGTGATCGCGCTCCTGGTCGGCTATCCGACGGCGTACCTGATCGCCCAGCTTCCGCGGAAGTGGAAGACGATCGCGCTGGTCGCGATCGTGCTGCCGTTCTGGACGAACTTCATCATCCGCGTCTACGCCTGGATCATCCTGCTGAGCGGGCCCGGGCTGGTCAACAGCGGGCTGAAGGTGTTCGGGATCGAGCCGCTCGAACTGCTCTACAACGAGGGCGCGATCGTGGCGGGGCTGGTGTACTCGTACCTGCCGCTGATGGTGCTGCCGCTGTTCGCCGCGATCGAGAAGCTCGACCCGCAGCTCAGGGAGGCCTCGGCCAACCTGGGCGCCTCCGGCCTGACCACCTTCAGGAAGGTCACGCTGCCGCTCACGGTGCCGGGCGTGCTGACCGGGAGCCTGTTCGTGTTCGTGCCCAGCTTCGGCAACTTCGTCATCCCCGAGCTGCTCGGGGGCAGCAAGTCGCTGATGGTGGGCAACCTGATCAGGCAGCAGTTCCTGTCGGCGCGCGACTGGCCGTTCGGCTCGACGCTGGCGCTGGCGCTCATCGCGGTGCTGCTCGTGCTGCTCGTCGCGCAGGCGTGGGTGGCGCGCCGTGCGTAGATCCAGGCTCCTGTACGTCCCCTTCTGGGCCACGTACGTCTTCCTCTACGCGCCGATCGTCGTGCTCGTCGTCATGTCGTTCAACGCCGGCGAGTCCGCGTACACCTACGAGGGCTTCAGCCTCAAGTGGTACGGCGAGCTGGCCGGCGACGAACGGATCATGAACGGCGTGGTCAACACGCTGATCGTGGCCGTCGGGTCGACCGTGATCGCCACGGTGCTCGGCACGCTGCTGGCCGTCGGCCTGGCCAGGTACACCAGGTCCAAGCTGCTCGACGCGGTCTCGCTGATGCCCGCCGTGCTGCCCGACCTGGTGCTGGCCATCGGGCTGCTGGTCTTCTACGGGATGATCCAGCTCACGCTCGGCCTGTACTCGGTGATCCTGGCCCACGGCGTGTTCGCGATGGCGTTCGTGGCGGCGGTGGTCCGGACCCGGCTGTCGGGCGCGGACACCTCGCTGGAGGAGGCTTCGCGCGACCTGGGCGCCGGGCCGGTGGTGACGTTCATCAGGATCACGCTGCCGCAGCTCGCGCCGGGGATCGTGGCCGGGGCGCTGCTGGCGTTCACGCTGTCGCTGGACGAGTTCGTCATCGCCTTCTTCACGATCGGCAACGCCGAGCCGACGCTGCCGATCGTCATCTACTCAATGATCCGTTTCGGGGTCACCCCGAAGATCAACGCCCTGGCCGCGATCCTGCTGCTCGTGAGCTTCACGGCGGTGATCGCCGGGCAGCGACTGACCAAGATCGGGGAGTCTCGTGCTCAAGATTGACGGTGTCTCCCGCAGGTTCGGGAACGTCACCGCGCTCGACGGTGTGTCACTGGAGATCGGCCAGGGGGAGTTCTTCGCCCTGCTCGGCCCCTCCGGCTGCGGCAAGACCACGCTGCTGCGCATCATCGCCGGCTTCGAGACGCCGGACGCGGGCGCCGTGACGCTCGACGGCGACGACCTGCTGTCCCTGCAGCCGAACCGGCGGCCGATCAGCCTCATGTTCCAGTCGTACGCGCTGTTCCCGCACATGACCGTGGCCAAGAACGTGGCCTACGGCCTGGAGCGCGAGCGGCTGCCCCGGCAGGAGGTCAGGCGGCGCGTCGGCGAGGTGCTGGAGACGGTCGGCCTGTCCGCGCACGCCTCCCGCAAGCCCGCCCAGCTCTCCGGCGGCCAGCGCCAGCGCGTCGCGCTGGCGCGTTCCATCGTCAAGCGGCCCCGGCTGCTGCTGCTCGACGAGCCGCTGTCGGCCCTGGACAAGAAGGTCCGCGCGGACATGCAGCTGGAGCTCAAGCGCCTGCAGCACGAGGTGGGCATCACGTTCGTGGTCGTCACGCACGACCAGGAGGAGGCCATGTCGCTGGCCGACCGCATCGCCGTCTTCGACAACGGCAGGGTCTGCCAGGTGGACGAGCCGATCGCCCTGTACGAGCGCCCACGCTCGCCCTTCGTGGCCGACTTCGTCGGCGCCAACAACCTCTTCCCCGGCGTGGCAGGGCCCGGCGGGATCGAGAGCGAGACGTTCGGCACCCTGGCAGGCACGCCGCTGACGGAGCTGGAGCCGGGCGCGGCGGCGCTGCTGGCCGTCCGGCCGGAGAGCATCGAGCTGGCCGACGAGAACGCGGCCAGGGGCCTTGCCGGCAGCGTCCTCGACGTCAGCTTCTACGGCGGCGTCTCACACGTCTCCGTGGACGTCCCAGGCCGGGCCAAGCCGGTCCTCGCCGCCGTCCAGGGCGCCGCCACGGTGAGCGCGGGCGCCAAGGTCAAGGTGCGCTGGGACGCCGGGGACGCGGTCGTCATGGCGGCCGGTCAGTGAGCCAGGTCGTTGCCCGTGGCCGCGCGGGCGTAGGACAGGATCAGCTCGTTCGCCTCGTCGGGACCGATCACCGGATGCCTGGCCGTGATGCGGTAGCCGTAGGCGTCCTCCAGGGCCACGAGGTTGCGCGCGATCGTCAGCGAGTCGGCGCTCAGCCGGAACACGCCGAGCGCCGCACCCGTGTCCAGGATCGCCTGGTACATCGACACCTGACGGTCGTAGAGAGAGGTGAGCAGCACGCCGTAGACCCGGTTGCGGCCCGCGGCGCCGCCGAGCTCGTTGAGCAGGCGCACGTCGGGGTCGAGCGAGCCGGTCGGCAGCCCCGACCTGATCGTGACCACCAGCTTCTCGACGGGGTCGGTGAGCGTGGCGAGCTGACGCAGGCGTTGCTCGTAGAAGCGCTCCATGCCCGCGTGCTGCGCCTCGACCAGCAGCTCGCTGAGGTCGGGGTAGTGGTAGAGCACGGCGCCCGAGGTCAGGCCAGCCTCCTCGGCGACGTGCGAGAGCTGTACACCGTCTATGCCGTGGCGGATGATGGCCCTGCGCGCGGCCTCGATCAAGTCGATGCGCCGATCGCTGCGGCTCTTACGCTGCGCCACCCTCACCACCCTCACTCTTCGCATGATGTTCAGTTAGCCGTGACCATAGTGCACGTAACTCGACCCTCACGCCAGATCCATTTTTGAATTCACCTTCAAAATGACGAGTTCTCCCGGAGTCTCGATGTCTCTCACGTTCCTGTTCATGCCGGAAAGCGCGTACGGACCGACCAACAACTGCATCGGCATCGGCGACATCCTTCGCCGGCGCGGTCACCGGGTCGTCTTCGCCGCCGAGGCGTCCTGGAAGGGCAAGCTCGAAGCGCTCGGCTTCGAGGAGGACCTGGTCGACCTGGCCCCGCCGGCCGAGGAGGAGCAGGACGCCGGCCAGTTCTGGAAGGACTTCATCCGCGAGACCGCGCCCGAGTACCGCAAGAGCACGCGCGAGCAGCTCGAGACGGTCACCAAGCCGATCTGGGCCGAGCTCGTCGAGGGCGCGAAATATTGCGAGCCGCAGCTCAAGGCCATCATCGAGCGAGTGAACCCCGACGTGATCGTCGAGGACAACGTGATCACGTTCCCGGCGCTGCTCACGGCGGGCCGCAAGTTCGTCCGCATCGTCTCCTGCAACCCGCTGGAGGTGCGCGGCGAGAACGTCGCGCCGGTCTTCTCCGGCCTGCCCGCCACCGACCGCTCCGAGTGGGACGACTTCCGCGCCGAGTACGACCGCACCCACCGCGAGCTCTGGACCGCCTTCAACGAGTGGTGCGTCGAGCAGGGCACCGCACCCCTGCCCGACCTGGACTTCATCCACGAGGGCGACCTGAACCTCTACGTCTACCCGGAGATCGCCGACTACGTCGCTGACCGCCCGCTCGGCCCGTCGTGGCACCGTCTCGACTCCTCCGTCCGCGAGACCGAGGAGGACTTCACGCTGCCGTTCCAGCGCGGCGAGGGCTCCCTGGTCTACTTCTCGCTCGGCTCGCTGGGCTCCTCCGACGTGGAGCTGATGCAGCGCGTGATCGACGTGCTGGCCACCACCCCGCACCAGTACATCGTCTCCAAGGGTCCGCTGCACGAGGAGATCAAGCTCGCCGACAACATGTGGGGTGCGGAGTTCGTTCCGCAGACTAAGATCATCCCACTGTGCGACCTGGTCATCACCCACGGCGGCAACAACACCACCACCGAGGCGCTGCACTTCGGCAAGCCGATGATCCTGCTGCCGCTCTTCTGGGACCAGTACGACAACGCGCAGCGGATCGACGAGCTCGGCTATGGTGTCAGGCTCTCGACCTACACCTTCACCGACGATGAGCTGACGGGGGCGGTCGAGCGCCTGATCGGCGACGATGACCTGCGGGCGAGGATCGCCGCCGCGGGCGAGGAGATCCGGCGTCGCGACGGCCTGCGCAAGGCCGCCGACCTGATCGAGCAACTCGGCAAGTAGCCCGACCCGGAGAGATGAAGTCTTCCTGATGCGCGAATTGATCAACCCCGCCACCGGCCTTCCTTGTGCCGAGATTCCGGACACGCCGGTCGAGGAGGTGGCGGCGGCCGTCCGCGGGGCCCGCGCCGCGTTCGAGGAGTGGTCGCAGGCCACCCCTGGCGAGCGGGCGCGGGTCCTGCTGCGGCTGGCCGACCTGGTGGAGGCCGACGCCGACGAGCTGACCAGGCTGGAGGTGGAGGAGACGGGCAAGCCGGCCGCGGTGTTCCGCGACGGCGAGCTGCCCTTCGCCGCCGACAACCTGCGCTTCTTCGCCGGGGCCGCCCGCTCGCTGGAGGGCACGGGGGCCGGGGTGTTCAGCTCCGGCTACACCTCGGTCATGCTGCGCCGCCCGGTCGGGGTGGTGGGGTCGATCGCGCCGTGGAACTTCCCGTTCGTGATGGCGGTCTGGAAGCTCGGGCCCGCGGTCGCGGCGGGCAACGCCGTGGTCATCAAGCCGGCGCCCCAGACGCCCCGTACGACGCTGCGGCTGGCCGGGCTGTTCGCCGAGGCGGGCGCCCCGGCCGGGCTCGTACGGGCCGTCACGGGCGACGCGGAGGTGGGTCAGGCGCTGGTCACCGACCCCGGCGTGGACATGGTGAGCGTCACCGGCTCCACCGAGACCGGCAGGGCCGTCATGAGCGGCGCGGCGGCCACGCTCAAGCGGGTCCACCTCGAACTCGGGGGCAAGGCGCCTGCGCTGGTGTTCGAGGACGCCGACCTGGCGGAGATGGCCCACGGCGTGGCCATGGGGGCGACGTACAACACGGGGCAGGACTGCACCGCGGCCACCCGCGTCTACGTCGACAGGAGCGTCTACGGCGACGCCGTGGAGGCGATCAGGGAGCGGCTGGCGGGCATCACCGTGGGCGACCCCTGGGACCCCAAGACGGACATCGGCCCGCTGATCTCCGCGGCGCACCGGGACCGGGTGCACGGCTTCGTGTCGCGGGCCGGCGGGCGCGTGGTGCACGGCGGCTCCCCGATCGGGGGCCCCGGCTTTTTCTACCCGCCCACTTTGGTGGCCGACGTCGCTCAGACCAGCGAGATCGTCCAGGGTGAGCTCTTTGGACCGGTCCTGGTGGTTCTGCCGTTCGACGGCGAGGACGAAGCGGTGAGACTGGCCAACGACACTAGATACGGTTTGGCCTCTTCGGTCTGGTCGCGTGACGTGGCCAGGGCGATGCGGGTCTCGCACCGGCTCGACGTGGGCGTGACCTGGGTCAACGACCATCTGCCCATCGCCAGCGAGGCTCCGCACGGCGGGGTGAAGGGCAGCGGGTTCGGCAAGGACATGAGCCAGGAGGCGGTGCAGGAGTATTCGGTGACGCGGCACCTGATGGTGAAGCACGCGGCGCCCGCCGAACGGGATTCGTTCCGGCCAGCCTGAAAACGTGTAGGCGCTATGGTGCCCAAAGTGCCTCTTTGGGCATGTGTGGTGGGATATGTTCGGTTGGCCGATCTGGTACGGGTTGTGTTCCAATTACCCAGCCGGACAGAATCCCATGCGCCCCACGCGTGTCTGATTTTCTTCGAGCACGTACCGGCGAGAGGTTGCGAGACTCAGTGAGGACGAAAGACCCCAGGCACACCAAGTCAGGGGAGTACACAGGCGGACGGTTCCGGCTGGCGAACTGGCGTGTGCGGTCGAGGCTGGTCGCGCTCATCCTCATCCCCACGGTCGTGGGCGTGCTGCTCGCCGGCGTCCAGCTGGCGAACTCCATCGGCACCAGCGCCGAATACCGCCGGCTCAGCCAGGTGGCGGAGCTGGTCCAGCGCATCGGCGCGCTCAACCACGAACTCGCCAAGGAGCGCACGCTCACCGCGTGGTACGTCGCCGACCGCCGCAAGGGGCAGCGCTTCGTCAAGCTGAAGACGCAGCGGCAGGCCACCGACGAGGCCAAGACGGAAGTGCTGTCCGCCTCCACCGCCATCGACGCCGCGCACTCGGTCCGCGTGCGCGAGGGCGTCCAGAACATGCGCCGCTGGCTCGACGGTCTCAACAGCCTTCGCGCCTCCATGGTCGGCAACGTGCCCGCGCGCGCCTCCATCGGCACGTACAGCACGATGATCGACGTGTTCTCCTCCATCCAGGGAGACCTGGGCGACGGCGTCAGCGACGACGCCCTCCAGGGTGACGTCGCCGCGCTCAACTCGCTGCAGAAGGTCAAGGAGGAGGTCTCGCGGCAGCAGATCATCCTCATCGTCACCCTCGTGCAGCGCAGGATCGACCGCGCCGACTGGTCGGACTTCCTCGGCTCGTGGAACAAGCAGCAGGCCGAGCTGGCCGCGTTCGAGCAGGAGGCCGGCCCCGAGGAGCTCAAGGCCTACCAGCAGGGGGTCAGGGGCCAGGACGTCGACCTCGCCGACGCCATGCGCCAGCGTGCGCTGGCGCAGGTGAGCGACAGCAACCGGATCAGGGAACTCGACGTCACCACGCCCACCCTCGTCCGCGACCTCGACAACTGGTACAAGAGCACCGACTTCACCACCGACGCGATGCGCAAGGTCGAGAACGGCCTGGCCACCAAGATCGTGGCCAGCACCCGCGAGCTGAGCGACACCGAGCAGCGCAACGCCATCATCTCCGGCGCGCTGATCCTCGTCCTGCTGCTCCTCGTCCTGGTGATCACCACCCGCGTGGCCGGTTCGCTGGTCCGGCCGCTGCGCCGCCTGCGCGCCGAGGCGCTCCAGGTCGCCACGACCCGGCTGCCCGACACCGTCCGCGTGCTGCGCGAGTCCGGCGAGGGCGCCAACATTCCCGAGGTGCCGTCGGTCGGCGTCAACACCCGCGACGAGATCGGGGAAGTGGCCCGGGCGTTCGACGAGGTCCACCGCGAGGCGATCCGGCTGGCCGGCGACGAGGCCAAGCTGCGCGCCAACGTCAACGCCATGTTCGTCAACCTCTCCCGCCGCAGCCAGACGCTGGTCGAACGGCAGCTGCAGCTCATCGAGGGCCTGGAGCAGGGCGAGGAGGACGAGAACCGGCTCGCGAACCTGTTCCGCCTCGACCACCTGGCCACCCGCATGCGCCGCAACAGCGAGAACCTCCTGGTCCTCGCCGGCCAGGAGGCCGCGCGCAAGTGGAGCGAGCCGGTGCCGCTGGTCGACATCGCCCGCGCCTCGCTGTCGGAGGTCGAGAACTACGAACGGGTGCAGATCCAGATCCCGTCCGGCACCCTCATCGTCGGCCCGGCCGTCACCGACGCCGTCCACCTGCTCGCCGAGCTGATCGAGAACGCCATCTCCTTCTCCCCGCGCGAGAGCAAGGTCACCGTCACCAGCACGCCCGTCGAGGGCGGCGTGATGGTCTCCATCAACGACCTCGGCATCGGCATGAGCCAGGAGGAGCTGGCCGAGGCCAACTGGCGCCTGGCCAACCCGCCCGTCGTCGACGTCTCCGTCTCGCGGCGCATGGGCCTGTTCGTGGTCGGCCGCCTGGCCCTGCGCCACGGCGTCCGCGTCCAGCTGAGCATGCGCGAGACCGGCGGCCTGAGCGCGCTCGTGATGATGCCCGACATGCTCATCAGCAACGGGGCGGGCATGCCGCAGCAGGGCGGCCAGTACGAGGCGTTCACCACGTTCGACCCGAGCCAGTTCGGGCCCCAGTCGCCGAACGGCATGCAGGGTCACCCCTCCTTCGACGACGCTCCCGACCAGGTCGTCGACACCCAGTGGCCGGGCTCGCTGCCGGTGCCCGGTGGCGGCAACTGGCCCTCGTTCGGCGAGCAGCAGCCGGCCGCCTTCGGCGAGCAGCCGCCCTCCTACGAGCAGCCGCCCTCCTACGAGCAGCCGTCGTACGAGCAGCCGTCGTACGAGCAGCCGCAGCCGGCCGCCGACGAGCACCGCTGGCCGCCGTTCGGTTCCGAGGAGCCCCCGGCCGTGCCGCAGCAGCCGCAGCCGTTCGGCGAGCAGCGCTGGCCCTCGTTCGCCGAGGAGGCCCCGCCGGCCGCCGACCCGCAGCCGTTCGCCGAGAACCGGTGGCCGTCGTTCGCCGAGCAGCCGCCGCCCATGCAGGACGACGAGCCGCGCTGGCCGTCCTTCGCGACCGAACCGCCGCAGCAGCAGCCCCAGGAGGAGCCGCGCTGGACGTCGTTCGGCGACCCGTCGCCGCGCAGGTCGCTGTTCGAGGCGGAGGAGCGGCCGAAGCCGGTGTTCGGCGACAACTACCACTCGCCGTTCGTGTTCGACGAGCCCAAGCCCGCGGACCAGTACGAGCAGAACGGCAACGGGCAGTACAGCCGCTTCGGCCCCGGCGACTACTCCTCGCAGGACATGACGGGCCCGCTGCCCGCGGTCCGCAACTCTCCCATGGAGGAGCAGGGCGAGGAGTTCCTGCCGATCTTCTCGTCGGTCGGCTCGGACTGGTTCCGCCGCCCGGACCCCGAGGTGCTGCGCCAGCCCGAGCCGGACATGCTGCGCCACCCGGAGCCGGAGAGCGA
Organism: Nonomuraea maheshkhaliensis; assembly: GCF_039529435.1. Classification (NCBI taxonomy): domain Bacteria; kingdom Bacillati; phylum Actinomycetota; class Actinomycetes; order Streptosporangiales; family Streptosporangiaceae; genus Nonomuraea; species Nonomuraea maheshkhaliensis. Next base: position 57,957 of record NZ_BAAAMU010000016.1, on the reverse strand, counting down.
GCCGGAGATCACGGCCGTGCACCCGGCCATCCCCGCCGACCCGCCGCCGCCCGCGGCGCCGCCGGCCCCCCAGCAGCAGAACCCCCCGCAGAACCAGCCGCAGCACACGCTGAGCAGGTCCGGGCTGCCGCAGCGCACGCCCGGCGCCTCCGGCGCGGCGGCGACCTGGTCGTCGCCCGCGGACTCCGGCTTCCAGGCCGCGCAGGCCGCGGCCCAGCCGCAGCAGGCCGGTACGACGCAGTCGGGCCTGCCCCGTCGTGTTCCCAAGGCCAACCTGGTGCCGGGCACGGCCAGTCTCGCCGAGCCCCAGGCCACGTCGCCGGCGCCCCAGATCTCCCCGGAGCGGTTGCGCAGCCGGCTCTCCAGCTTCCAGCAGGGTGTCCGGCAAGGCCGGGCGTTCACCCGCGGAGAAGAGAATGAGGAGGACAAATGAGAGAAATGAGCCAGGGAGCGCGCGGTATAAGCTGGCTGATCACGGACTTCGTGAACAACGTGCCAGGCGTCGCTCACACGGTCGTGGTGTCGTCCGACGGGTTGCCGCTGGCCTTCTCCGAGGGTTTTCCCAAGGACCGGGCCGACCAGCTCGCCGCGGTCGCCTCCGGTGTGATCAGTCTCACCCAGGGCGCCGCGCGGGTTTTCGAGGGCGGTATGGTGACCCAGACCGTTATCGAGATGCAGCGCGGGCTCTTGATGATCATGTCGATCAGCGATGGCTCCTGCTTGGCGGTCCTGGCTGCTCCCGACTGTGACATGGGTCTGGTCGCGTACCAGATGACCCTGCTGGTCGAGCGGGCCGGCCAGGTGCTGACCCCGGCCGTACGCGCTGAGCTGCAAGCGGCCCGCCCCCGCTAGTTTGGGCGGTGACAGGAGATATGGTGTCAGGTCAGCAGGGTTGGGCTGGTGATAGCACTCCGCCGCATCCGGCGGCTCCCCGTCCGCAGAAGCCGAGTTCTCTGGTGCGGCCCTATGCCGTGACCGGAGGGCGCACCGCGCCGCGGATGAAGTTCGCCATGGAGGCACTCGTATCCTCCATGACGTCTGAATACCAAGACATTTCCCTACTAAGTCCGGAGTATCAGGCGATCATTCAGCTGACCCGGAACGTCCGGTCGGTTGCCGAGATCTCCGCCCTTTTACGCCAGCCTCTTGGTGTGGTCCGGGTGCTGATCGCCGACATGGCGTCGGAAGGCCTGATCCGCGTGCACCAGCCTGCGCTGGACGCGGGAAAGCCGGACCTCAACTTGCTCGAAAGGGTGCTCAGTGGACTTCGCAGGCTCTAGCCCCGGCCTAACCTCGACGAAGATCGTCGTGGCCGGGGGCTTCGGCGTGGGGAAGACGACGTTCGTGGGGGCGGTCTCGGAGATTCTGCCGCTCACCACGGAAGCGGTCATGACAGACGCTTCCGCTCACGTGGACGACGTCTCCCTCACTCCGAACAAGACGACCACGACCGTCGCCATGGACTTCGGCCGGGTCTCGCTCGACCGTGACCTGATCCTGTACCTGTTCGGCACGCCCGGACAGCACCGGTTCTGGTTCATGTGGGACGACCTCGTACGCGGGGCCATCGGCGCGGTCGTCCTCGTGGACACCCGCCGCCTGGCCGACAGCTTCCCGGCCATCGACTACTTCGAAGAGGCGAAACTGCCCTTCGTCATCGGCATCAACGGCTGGGACGGTCAGTTCGCGCACCAGGAGGACGAGCTCAGGGAGGCGCTGTCGATCGGCGGCCACATCCCGATCGTCCGGCTCGACGCCCGGCAGCGCGAATCGGTGAAATCCACCCTGATCACGCTGGTGGAGCACGCCCTGACCCGCCACATGCACACGCCGGTGTAAACGGCTCGGCGCGGGCGGGCTCACCAGGGCCCGCCCGCCCGAACTCACCCGACTCACCCAGCCCGCCCGCGCTCGTCCGGCGGGTCAGAGGCGTGACAGCAGCTCGGTCTTCTTGGCCTGGAACTCCTCCTCCGACAGCAGCCCGTTGTCCCGCAGCTCGCCCAGTCTGGCGATCAGCTCGGTCACTTCGCTCCAGTGGGGCGCCGCCGTACGCGTCTCTGGCGGCCTGGGCGCCTCGTCCGCCTGAGGAGTCCCGGACTCGCCTGAGGAGGGGAGAGCGGCCAGCACGGCGGCGGCGAAGGGCAACGACTGGTGCGTGGCGCCGTAGCCGAGCGAGAAGACGACGGAGGCCGGATCCTTGTTGGGATCGAGCGGCGTCCGCCGCCCGCGCGCTTTGAGCCGCAGCGACCCGCTGGCCCCCTCGGGGGCGTGCCACTCGACGCCCTCCAGCTCGGTCAGGTGGTAACGCTGGTCGCCTGTGGCGTACTTGGCCGACGAGGCTCCCGACCAGAACCAGGTGAAGGTGACGATCTCGCCGTCGAAGGCCGCGGCGCCGTCCCACGCCTTGAAGGCCCGGGGCGTCGGAGGCGGGGCGAGGAGGAAACGATCGGCAGGACCCCGGTCGGTGACGGCCGAGCGCAGCTCCTGCGCGTAGTAGTCGGCGAGCGTCTCCTTGTCCTCGGGCAGCACCAGCAGGTACGGGTCCTCGCGCTCCTTGAGCTGCCCGGCCGCGGCCGCCAGCACGGGATCGGCGCCCCACCTGGGAATCGCCCGCAGCGCCACGGTGCCGCGCTTGCCCCGCGTCAGCGTGACGTCGGAGATGGCCGTGTACGGCACGACGCGCTCGCCGAGCTCGGCCAGGAGTTTCGGAGCCTTGCCCGGCCCCGGAGTGATGGTCAGCGATTCAGGGCCGAAGGTCCAGCTGCATCCCCGGCCGGCTAAAAGATCCTCCACCCTTTTCAGCTTAACGCTCTTGGGCGGAGAGGCACGGCGAGAGGGCCTCTCGACGGAGGCCCGGCGCCGGACGCGGAAGGAAGGAGCGGTCTAGACCGTGGCGTGGCCGCGGACGAGCCGCCCCACCTCGGCACGCAGGTGCACGAAGTCGGGGTGTTCGCGCGTCGTGATCTGGTCGCGCGGCCCGGGCAGGTCGACCTTCAGGTCGCCGACGACGTGCGCGGGCGCCTTGGACAGCACCACCACGCGGTCGCCCACGTAGACGCTCTCGTCGATGTCGTGCGTGATGAGCACGATCGTCATCTGATGGTGGCCGCGGACCTTGAGCACCAGGTCCTCCAGGTCCTCCCTGGTCTGCGCGTCCACCGAGCCGAACGGCTCGTCCATCAGCATCAGCGTCGGCCGGTAGGCCAGCGCCCTGGCGATCGCCACCCGCTGCTGCATGCCGCCCGACAGTTGGAACGGGTATTTGCGGCCCGCGGCCTCCAGGCCCACCGACTCCAGGGCCTCCTGGGCGGCCTCGCGGCGCCGGCGCTTGTCCATGCTCTTGCGGCGCAGCGGCAGGGCCACGTTGTCGGCGACCGACATCCACGGGAACAGCGAGCGGCTGTAGTCCTGGAAGACGACGGCCAGGTTGTCGGGCGTCTGGCGCACCAGATTGCCCTCGACCTTGACCTGGCCGCCCGTCGGCGTGATCAGACCGGCGATGGAGCGCAGCAGCGTCGACTTCCCGCATCCCGAGGGACCGACGATGCAGAGCAGTTCGCCCTCGGCGACGCTCAGGTTGAGCCCGTCGATGGCGTGGTGCTCGTTGGGGGTGCCGCCGCCGTACACATGGGAAAGGTTGTCTATCTCGAGCAATGGATGTCCTAGGGGCGAGACCGCGGACAGCGCGGTGACTCTTGAGGAGTCGCAACGACTCTAGCGGAGGGGGTAAAGCTGGACATGTCAGTCAGGTAAACCTATTCAGGGCGTGATCTTACTCTCGCACGTTCCGCATCGCCATGGGAGTGACAGCCTCATAGGCGCTCCCTATCCGACCAGCCGCTGGGCGGCGTGGTGCCAGGCGAGCACCCGGCGTTCGACGATCAGGAACATCTCGTTGAGCAGATAGCCGATCACCCCGAGCAGCACGATGCCGGCCCACATGGCGGGCAGGTCGAAGCTCTGGTAGGCGAAGGTGAGCTGGAAGCCGATCCCGTTCGTGGTGCCGGGCAGCAGCTCGGAGAAGACCATGACGATGAGCGAGAGCGACAGGGCCAGCCGCAGCCCGGCGAACATCTTGGGCAGCGCCGAGGGCAGGATCACCCGGAACAACCGTTCGGCTCGCGACAGCCGGAACGCCTGGCAGGTCTGCAGGTGCAGCGGCTCCACCGAGCGGGCCCCGTCGGCGGTGTTGAGCAGCACCGGCCAGACGATGCTGAACAGGATGAACGCCAGTTGCATCCGCAGCCCGAAACCGAACAGCACGAGGAAGACGGTCACCAGCGCGGGCGGCGGGATCGCGCGCAGGAACTGCAGCACGCCGTCGAGGTAGTCGTAGACCCGCGCCGACAGCCCCACCGCCAGCCCGAGCACGACCCCGCCCAGCGCGCCCCCTGCGAACCCGAGCGCCATCCGGCCCAGGCTGGGCAGGACGTCCGCGACGGCCCCCTCGGTCAGGAACAACGTAGTGGGCGGCCCGGAGAACCACAGCTCGTACATCCGCACCACGATCGTGCTGGGCGGGGGGAAGAACGGGTCGCCGGCCGCCCGCGTGCCCGCCTCCCAGACCGCGACGAGCCCGACGAGGACCAGCAGCCGGAAGACGGCCGTCCGCATGCCCCTGCCCTTCATCCCGGCTCTCCTCGCTGCGCGTGGTGCCAGCGGAAGGCCCGCCGCTCGGCGGCCACCAGCAGCGCGTTGACCAGGACGCCGAACATTCCCACCCAGAACACCCCGGCCAGGATGTCGGCCATCCGCGCGGGCACGGCGATCCCGGCGAAGAAGATGAACACGCCGATGCCCTCACCCCGCCCGGCCACGATCTCGGTGCTGACGGTCAGGATGAGCGCCACCCCCGCCGCCAGGCGGACGCCGGTGGCGATGAAGGGGGCCGCTGAGGGCAGCGACACGCGCAGCAGCACGGCCGGTGGGCCGAAGCCGTAGGCGCGCAGCGACTCCTTGGCCAGCGGGTCGACGCCGCGCAGGCCGTACATCGTGTTGTAGAGGATGGGCCAGAGCGAGGCGTAGACGACCAGCGCCACGCGGTGCTGCAGCCCCGTGCCGATGAGCAGGGCCACCAGCGGGATCAGCGCCACGGACGGGATCGGCCGCAGGAACTCCACGACCGAGCGGGTGGCGGCGTCGATGATCGGCACGCTGCCGAGCAGCAGGCCGAGCGGCACCGCGACCACGGCCGCGAGGCCGAGCCCGATGGCCCAGGCCAGCGCGCTGGTCAGGGCGTGCGCGTGGAACTGCGCGTCGAGGAGCAGCGTGGCGGCCCGGCCCAGGATCTCCGTGGCGGGCGGCAGGAACGCGGGATCGGCGATCCCGGTCCTGCTGAGCAGCTCGATCAGCGCGGCGAAACCGAGAGCCCCGGTCGGTCAATCGGGGGGGGGGGGGGGGCCCCCGGGCCCGACGCGGGACAGGGTCTGAGCGCTCACCCCGACGTGGTGGGCGACATGAGGGACTTGACTTCGATCGGCTTGGTCAGCCACTTGGCTTCCAGCATCCAGTCGGCCACCCGCTGGAGGCGGACCGGGTTGTCGTTGCTGGAGAAGTAGGGGAAGGTCACGGTGGCGGCGGTGCCGGCGTCGATCTGGGTGAAGGTGGGCAGCACCTTGGCCACCACCTCACGGTTGTTCTCCATCAGCTTGGCCGCGTTGTGGATGGCCCGCTGGAAGGCGGCCGACACCTTCGGGTTGTCGTCGTACCAGTCCTGGGTGCTGACGTAACCCGAGATGGGGAACTCGGCGGCCGGCCCCGAGGCGGGGTCGAGGATCTTGCGCGCTCCCATGCTGGACGTGGCCGCGGTGACCATCGGCTCGCCCAGGTAGGCGGCGTCGATCTGGCCGTCCTTCCACGACGGCATGATGTTCTGGAACGTCACCTGGACGTACTTGATGGTGGCCGGGTCGACGTTGTTGGCCTTGAGCACCTGGGTGAGTGCCAACTCCTGGAAGTTGTGCAGGACGTTGACGTTGATCGTCTTGCCTTCCAGGTCCTTCGGCGTCTTGATGGGCGAGTTGGGCAGCGCCATGATGCTGAGCGAGTCGGGGGCTGCGCGAGAGCCCTCGGCCAGGATGCGCAGCTTCAGCGCGTTCTTGTCGTGGGCGGCGAACATCGACACGTAGTTCCCGAACATCGCGTCGATCTCGCCCTTGACCAGCATGGGGATCGCCTCAGGCGCGGCCTGGACGATCTGCGGGGTGACCTCCAGTCCCTCCTTCTCGAAGAGCCCCTGGTCGATGGCCACGTAGAGGGCGGCACTGTCGATGGCGGGCAGGGTTGCGATCTTGAGCTGGGTCTTCTCCAGGCCACCGTTGGCGGGTGCCGACGGCGGAGCGCTGGCGGTGGATGCGCCGCCGGTGCTGCACGCCACGGCGCCGAGTGTCAAAGCGAACCCGATGATGGCGGCCCTGGCGGAACGGCCAAGCCTCATGTCAGGGACTCCCTTCAGATGGAGCCAGGGGGGGACCGGGTGGCTTCTGCTCCCGGGGGCTGTGTGCCTGACGCACAACAGGGATCGACGGTAGCACCAAATGTGTGGTCATTATCGTGAAGATAACACTTGTGGTTGCAATGTCTGTTTACCGCTATATCGTGAAAATTTGACGACCCGCAAGAATCCTGATGTTTGTCCGGTTTGGGATTGGAGGTAACCAGCGGGACATCGGGTGCTCGTGAGGCCCGTCATTCGATCTTTTCCGCGAGTCAGGCGGCGGCTCGTGGAACGATCTCCCATTGCCTGTTTCACCAGCTAGAACGTGCTGGTATGATTCCGCCGCTTTTTCCGGACATTTAGGGACGAACACCTCATCGGGGCATTAAGGGTGGTTGGCCCCGTTCGAGCCCTGTGCTCAAATGGCGCTTATCTCGATGCACATATTGCCCCACGCGCAAGACCTGCAATAACCGGGAATTCCCTCACGGGCGAGAGGTTGCGAAGGCAGTGAGAACGCAGAGCGCTGAAGCTTCCGCTGACCGCGAGTCGCACGGCCATCAGAAGCGCAGGCTGTCCAAACCCACTTCCTCTTCAAAGAGGTTCGGATTGGGCAACTGGCATGTGCGGTCGCGCCTGATCGCGCTGATCGTCGTACCTACCGCCGTCGCCGTGGGCCTGGGCGGGCTGAACGTCGTCACCTCCCTCAGCGACGCCAACACGTACGAGACCCTCAGAGAGGTCGCCGAGCTCAGCCAGCAGCTCGGCGCCGTCACGCACGACCTCTCCTTCGAACGCGACGAGACCGCTCTCTACATCGCCCAGGGCCGGCCGGACAACCGCGAGGCCCAGCTCCGCACGACCTACAGCGGGGTGAACGGCCTCATCGAGGAGGCCAAGCAGCGGGCGATCGCGCTCAGCGACACCCACGGCGAGGCCGTGCGGCCGGTGCTGCGCCGCCTGGAGGAGATCCCGACCCTGCGGGAGACCGCCGTCAACGGCAAGATCCAGCCGCTGCCGATGATCAGGAAATACTCCGAGATCATCGCGGCCCTGCTGCAGTTCCACGACCAGGTCGGCCAGGTGGCGGTGGACGACCAGGTCGCCGACAGCGCCAGCTCGATGGCCGCCATCGCCAGGGCCAAGGAACAGGCGTCCAAGCAGCGCGGCATCCTGGCCAGCGCGCTGGACAAGAAGGGCTTCGACAGCGGCGAGCTCGACGCGCTCACCGACGCCAAGTCGCGTGAGGAGAGCGAGGAGACGCTGTTCGCCACGCTGTCGAACCTCGACCAGCTTGAGCTCTACCGCAACACCGTCGTCGGCCGCGACGTCGACCAGACCGACCTGTTCCGGCTGCGCGCCATGGCCCAGTCGGCCGAGGGCAAGGAGCTGAGCATCGGCCTGCGGCCGGACCGGGACGTGGCCACCTGGTTCGAGGTCAGCACCGGCAAGATCGACGCGCTGCGCGCCGTGGAGAAGGAGCTGTCCTCCTCCGTCATCCTGCGCGCGCGTGGCCTGGTGGAGGGGGCCAACCGGTCGGCGATGATCTCCGGCGGGCTCATCCTGCTGCTGCTGATCGTGGTGATCGCGATCATCTCGCTCATCGCCCGCTCGCTCATCAGGCCGCTGCGCAGGCTGCGCAGGGAGGCACTCGACATCGCCGGGCAGCGACTTCCGGAGACCGTCCAGGGCCTGCGTGACAGCGGTGACGGCACGGTCGGCCCCGTGCTGCCGATCGGCGTGGACACGCACGACGAGATCGGCGAGGTGGCGCGGGCGTTCGACGAGGTGCACCGTGAGGCGGTGCGGCTGGCGGGCGAGGAGGCCCGGTTGCGCAGCAACGTCAACGCGATGTTCGTGAACCTGTCGCGCCGCAGTCAGACGCTGGTGGAGCGGCAGATCACCCTGATCGACGGTCTGGAGCAGGGCGAGCAGGACGAGAACCGGCTGGGCAACCTGTTCAAGCTGGACCATCTGGCCACCCGCATGCGGCGTAACAGTGAGAACCTGCTGGTCCTCGCCGGCCAGGACCCGCCGCGCCGCTGGAGCCAGCCGGTGAAGCTGGTCGACGTGGCCCGCGCGTCGCTGTCCGAGGTGGAGAACTACGAGCGCGTGGTGCTCCAGGTCCCGGACGGCGTGTCGGTCGCCGGGCAGGCGGTCAACGACGTCATCCACCTGCTCGCCGAGCTGGTGGAGAACGCGCTGTCGTTCTCGCCGCGCGAGACCAGGGTGACGGTCTCCGGCAGCCGGATCGACGGCGGCGGCGTGATGTTGTCGATCACCGACTCCGGCATCGGCATGACCCAGGAGGAGCTGGTCCAGGCCAACGAGCGGCTGACGGACGCGCCCAGCGTGGACGTGTCGGTGTCGCGCCGCATGGGCCTGTTCGTGGTCGCCCGCCTGGCCCACCGCCACGGCATCCGGGTGCAGCTGCGCCCGCACGCCTCGGGCGGCCTGACCGCGATGGTGCTGATCCCCGAGAACATGCTCGGCTCCCAGGCGCCCAACTTCGCCGGTATGCCGTCCTTCTCCGGCAACCAGCCGCCCCAGTTCTCCGGCAACCAGCCGACGGCCTTCGCCGGCGCGGGGAGCGGCGGGCCGGCCGGACCGGGAGCGCCCGGCGGCGAGCCCTACTCGGGGCCGCATCCCGCGCCACCGGCCACCGACTGGCCGCAACCGACGTTCCAGATGGGGCCGGGACACCCGTCCTTCCCGTCCAACCCGGACGGCGGCGGCAGCGGCGGCAACTGGGGGGCGCCGCCCTGGCAGCCCGACCCGTCGGCCTGGTCCCAGGAACCGCGCGGCAGCGCTCACGACGGCGGCGACATCTGGACGCCGCCCCGCGGCTCCGCCTGGAACGGCGACCGGGGCCTGCCCAAACGACCCGTTCCCGAAGCGCCTCCCGGCGGCTGGAACCAGGACACCAACCCGTCGCAGCGGCCGGGGTTCGACTTCCCCGAGTCCGACTCCGGCGTCACAGGCCCCATGCCGGCGGCACCGCCCGCGTCCGCCGGCGACGACTACCTGCCGATCTTCGCCGCCGTCGAGTCCGCCTGGTTCGGGCGGGACACGAACGGCGCGAGCTGGGGTTCCTCGAAGGCGGACGCGGGCTGGAGCGCGGCGGAGGCGGTAGTGGAGCCGGTACGAGACGGATCGACGGCGGCGGGACTGCCCAAACGGGTGCCCAAGGCCAACCTGGTCCCGGGATCGGCGGACACGGGGGCCTCACCCAAGGGCGTGACACCGATGCCGTCGGTGTCACCGGATCGGATCCGCAACCGGCTATCCAGCTTCCAGCAAGGCTTCAGGGCGGCACGCGATGACATCACCGACGGCAAAGCGTTCCCCTCTGGCCCGAAGAACAACGAAAGGGAGGAGGGCCTATGAACGACCTGAGCCACGCGGCGCGCGGTGTCGACTGGCTGATCACGGACTTCGTCAGCACGGTGCCGGGGGTAGCGCACGCGGTGGTGGTGTCGTCCGATGGTCTGCCGTTGGCGGCGTCGGCGGGTTTTCCGGCTGATCGTGCCGATCAGCTGGCCGCCATCGCGTCAGGATTGGTGTCTTTGACGCAGGGTGCGGCGCGGGTGTTCGAGGGTGGTGCGGTCAATCAGACGATCGTGGAGATGCAGCGCGGGCTGATGCTGATCATGTCGATCAGCGACGGCTCGTGCCTGGCGGTGCTGGCGGCTCCCGACTGTGACATGGGTCTGGTCGCCTATCAGATGACGCTGATGGTCGATCGTGCCGGTCAGGTGCTGACTCCGGCTGTGCGTGCCGAACTGCGTGCCAGTCAGACCAGGTGATGTAGGTGTCAGACCCTCGATGGAACAGCGGCGGTTGGGCCCCTCCGCCTCAACCCCAGTCCCAGCCGCAGCTGAATCACGACCCCGCATCGCCCGTCCGTCCCTACGCGGTGACAGGTGGACGGACGGCGCCGCGGGTCAAACTGGCGATGGAGGCCCTGGTGTCCTCGGCCACGGCCGAGCACCGGGAGTTCTCGCACATCACGCCGGAGTACCAGGCGATCAGTCAACTGTGCCGGCAGGTCCGGTCCGTGGCAGAGGTGTCGGCCCTGCTGCGGATCCCGCTCGGGGTGGTGCGGGTGCTGATCGCTGACATGGCCGCCGAGGGTCTGGTGCGCGTGCATCAGCCGCAACTGGACGCCGGCCGGCCGGACGTAAATCTGCTCGAAAGGGTGCTAAGTGGACTTCGCAGGCTCTAGCCCCGGGCTCACCTCGACGAAGATCGTGGTGGCGGGAGGTTTCGGGGTGGGCAAGACGACGTTCGTCGGCGCGGTGTCGGAGATCATGCCGTTGACCACGGAGGCCGTCATGACCGATGCCTCCGCCGGGATCGACGATCTGGGCATGACGCCGCTGAAGTCGACCACGACCGTCGCCATGGACTTCGGCCGGGTCTCCCTGGATCGTGACCTGATCCTCTACCTGTTCGGCACGCCCGGGCAGCACCGGTTCTGGTTCATGTGGGACGACCTGGTGCGGGGCGCCATCGGCGCGGTCGTGCTGGTCGACACGCGCCGGCTCGCCGACAGTTTTCCCGCGATCGACTATTTCGAAGAGGCGCAGCTCCCGTTCGTGGTGGGCGTGAACGGATGGGACGGCCAATACCCCCACAGTGACAGCGAGGTGCGCGACGCTCTGACGCTGGCGCCGCACATTCCCTTGGTCCGGCTCGACGCCCGCTCCAAGGACTCGGTCAAGAGCGCTCTGATCAACCTGGTCGAGCACGCGCTCACGGTCAGGATGGCCGTGCCGGGCTGGGGCGGCTGACCCCCGCCTGGCCCCTTCTTCGACGACTTCCTCGCGACTCTCTTGCGATGCCTCGTCTCTCCGTACGCGTACCGAATCGGAGGGGCGAATGGGGTGCTTGTGGCGATTGTCCGCCTTTCGTGGCAGGCTCAGCTTCGAGCTCATCTGATCATCGGTCCACCCCCAGACGCCCGGCGTCCGCAAGCTGACTGTGGAGGAAATCTGATGAACGCCAAGGAGTACATGGCCGGCCTGTTCGACCGCGCGGCCGGCACGTACGAGCGCGTCGGCGTGTCCTTCTTCGCACCCGTCGCCGCCGAGCTCGTCCGGCGCGCCGCCCCAGGACCAGGGGACCACGTCCTCGACGCCGGCTGCGGAACCGGCGCCTCGCTCGTGCCGGCCGCGCACGCGGTCGGCCCCACCGGCCGGGTCGTCGGGCTGGACCTCGCGCCCGGGATGGTGGCCGCCGCCACCGCCGAGGTCGAACGCCAGGGCCTGCGCCAGGCGACCGTGCTGCTCGGCGACGCGGAGCAGGCCGAGGAGCTGCTGCCGGGGGAGCGGTTCGACGTCGTGCTGGCCGGGATGATGCTGTACTTCCTGCCCGACCCGCTGGCCGCCGTGCGGTCCATGGCCGGGCTGCTGAAGCCGGGCGGGCGGCTGGCGGCCAGCCTGCTGGTCCGGTCGAGCCCGGCCGAGGCCGAGCTGCTCGGGCTGGTGGCGCGGGCGCTTGAGCCGTACACGACGGGGGCGGGCAGCGCCCCGTTCACGCACAAGCTGGGCGGCCCCGAGGAGATGATCGAGCTGTTCGAGGCGGGCGGCCTGCGCGACGCCGCCTGCGCGGACGTGGTGTTCGAGGTGCCCATCCAGGCCGGGCAGGTGTGGGACTGGCTCTGGTCGGCCGCCCGCAGGGCCGCGCTGGAGAGCATCCCGGAGTCGTCGCGCGCCGAGGCGAGAGCCGCCCTGGAGGCGTCGCTGCCCCAGGACGGCTTCCTCCTGGAACGCACCGTGCGCTACGCCACGGGACGCCTGTGAGCAAGGCGCCTGTCCTCCGGGATTCCTCCAGGACAGGCGCCCGGTAAGAGAGACGTCTGTGAGAAGAGACGTCGGTGAGAAGAGACGGAGAACATGAGCACGACCGCGAACACCGACCCCTTGCTCGACGCGGTGCGTGGCGGTGTGAGGATCTACGACCTGGGCAGGCCGCTCTTCGCCGGCATGCCCCAGTCGCCCAACCACCCCGCCTACACCCACACGCTCCCGCGCCGGCACGGCGACAAGGTGCGTCCCGACGGGGGGTCGGCCGCCAACGACCTGATCTTCATGGGCACCCACGTCGGCACCCACATCGACGCGCTGGCGCACGTGTCCCAGGACGGCAGGTTGCACGGCGGGGCCGACGCGGCGGAAGCGTGCGTCGGGGGCCGCTACCCCGAGCACGGCGTGCACACGATCGCGCCGATCGTCCGCCGCGGCGTGCTGCTTGACGTGCCGGCCGCGCTCGGGCTGGAGTCGTGCGCGCCGGGTTACGAGATCACCCCGGCCGATCTCGACGAGACCGTACGCCGCCAGGGCGTCGAACCCGCCCCCGGAGACGTCGTCCTGGTCCGCAGCGGATGGGGACGCCACTTCGCCGACCCCGACCGGGAGGTCTACATCGGGGCAAGGTCGGGCGTGCCCGGCGTGGGCGAGGCGGGAGCCCGCTGGCTGACCGCCAGGTCCCCGCACGCGGTGGGCGCCGACACCATCGCGTTCGAGCGCCTGGCCCCGGGGGAGGGGCACAGCGTGCTGCCCGCGCACCGGGTGCTGCTGGTGGAATCCGGCGTCTACATCGTCGAGGCGATGGACCTGGACGGACTGGCCCGGGACGGCGTGCACGAGTTCACGTTCGTGCTGTCTCCGCTGGCCTTCCTGGGCGCGACCGGCTCCCCGGTGCGTCCGCTGGCGCTGGTGGCGGGCACACCTGCGAGCCAGGAGGAGTCCCGTGGCTGAGCCGACCCTGGGCCGGTTGCTGGCGGAGTTCGCGGCCGGCACCACCTACGACACGCTGCCGGAGGAGGTCGCCGACAGCGTGCGCAAGCGGGTACTCGACGTGATCGGGCTCTGCGTGGCCGCGCACCGGCTGCCGACCAGCACCGCCATCGTCTCCTATGTCCGTGACCAGGGCGGCGCCCCGCAGGCGCACGTCGTGGGCGGCGGCGCGAAGGTGCCCGCCGCGCTGGCCGCGCTCGCCAACGGCGTGCTCGCGCACTCGCTCGACTACGACGACACCCATCTGCCCTCCGTGCTGCACCCCAGCGCCCCCGTCATTCCGGCCGCGCTGGCCGCCGCCGAGCTGGCCGGCGCCTCGGGCCGGGACACGATCCGCGCCATAGCGGTGGGCCTTGAGGTCTGCGTACGCCTCGGCATGGCCGGATACGACCCGGAAGCCGGCAACTCGACCTTCTTCGAGCACGGCCAGCACGCCACCTCCATCTGCGGCACCATGGGCGGCGCCGTCGCGGCGGCGCTGCTGTTCGGCCTGCCGGCCGAAGGCGTGCTCGACTCGCTCGGCCTGGCCGCCTCCACCGCCTCGGGCATCATCGAGGGCAACAGGACCGGCGGCACGGTCAAGCGGCTGCACTGCGGATGGGCCGCGCACGCGGCGGTGACCTCGGCCGACCTGGTCCGGCGCGGCTTCACCGGCCCTCCGACCGTGATCGAGGGACGTTTCGGCTTCTTCGAGGCGTTCCTGCACGGCCACTACGAGCCCGGCGAGATCACCAGGGGCCTCGGCTCGGAGTGGGCCGTGCCCGGCATCTTCTTCAAGCCGTACCCGGCCAACCACTTCACCCACGCCGCCATCGACGCGGCGATGGGCCTGCGCGCGCAGGGGCTTGACCCGCACCGGGTGAAGAGCCTGACGCTGGGCGTCCCCGCGCCCGTGATCAGGACCATCGGGCAGCCGATCGAGGCCAAGCGCACCCCGGAGACGGGTTACCAGGCGCAGTTCAGCGGCCCGTACGCGGTGGCGGCCGGGCTGCTCGGCGGCGGCGGGCTCGGTCTGGGCCTGGCCGACTTCACCGATGAGCTGGCCAGGGACCCGCTGCGGCGTGAGCTCATGGCCAAGGTGGACGTGGTGCCGGACGAGCGCGCGACGGAGATCTTCCCGCACCAGTTCCCCGCCGTGCTGCGGGCCCGTGACGCCGACGGCCGGGAGTGGCGGCAGGAGGTGCTGGCCAACCGTGGCGGCCCTGATCGGCCGCTGTCGGCGGATGAGCTGGCGCTGAAGTTCCGCGACAACGCGGCCGGCCGGCTCTCCGCCGCCACCGCCGACGCCGTGGCCGGGCTCGCGGGCCGCCTGGAGCAGGCCGGCGACGTGGGCGAGCTGCTCCGGCTGGTGGCCGCGTTCGACCCCGACTCAGACTCGGCCCCGGAGTCGTAGGCCCTCAGCCCCGGCCCGACTGGCGGTGCCAGACCAGGACGCGCCGCTCGGCCAGCACGAACAGCGCGTTCACCAGGTAGCCGAGCACGCCGAGCAGCGCGATCGCCGCCCACACCCCCGCCCCGTCGAAGCTGCGCTGGGCCTGCAGCAGCTGGTACCCGATGCCGTTGGAGCCGCCGATGAGCTCGGTGATCACCATGAGGATCAGCGCCAGCGACAGGCTCAGCCGCAGCCCGGCGAAGATCTTCGGCGCGGCGGCGGGCAGGACGACCAGGCGCAGGCGCTGCGCCCTGGTCAGGCCGAAGACCGTCGCGGTCTCCGTGTAGCCGCGGTCCACCGACCTGGCGCCGTCCACGGAGTTGAGCAGGACCGGCCAGATCACCCCGAACACGATCGTGGCCAGCTGCGTGGTCAGCTCCACCTTGAACAGCAGCACGAACACCGGCAGCAGCAGCGGCGGCGGGATGGAGCGCCCGAACTCCATCAGCGGGTCCACATAGTCGGTCGCGGTGCGGGACCGCCCGAGCGCCGTCCCCAGCAGCACCCCGATCACCGCGGCCAGCACCCAGCCGCCGAACATGCGGCCGAGGCTCGGCAGCAGGTTGCCCATGGCGTCCTCGGTGAGGAACAGCCGCCCGGCCGGGCCCGAGAACCACAGCGCGTGCATGCGGGCGATGATCGTCGTCGGCGGCGGGAAGTCCGTGTCCGCCAGGGCGCGGGCGGCGAGCTCCCACAGCACGAGCACGAGCGGGATCACCCAGAGCCTGATGAGGGCCCTCACGACTCCGCCTCTCCCGTCCGCGCCCGGTGCCAGTGGAACAGGCGGCGCTCCCCGGCCAGCAGCACCAGGTTCGCCGCCACCCCCAGCACCCCGGCCCAGAACGTGGCCGCCATCATGAGGTCCATCCGGTTGCCGCTCCCGGCCACGTTCACGTAGACGCCGATGCCTGCCACGCCGCCCGCCACCAGCTCGGCGCTGACCGCCAGCACGAGCGCGATCCCGGCCGCGATCCTGACGCCCGTGGCGACGAACGGGGCCGCGCTCGGCAGGCTCACCCGGACGAGTACGGCCAGCGGCCCGAACCCGAAGGCCCGCAGGGTGTCCTTGGCCATCGGGTCCACGTCGCGCATGCCGTACAGGGTGTTGATCAGGATCGGCCAGATGGAGGCGTACACGATGACCGAGACCTTCATCAGCTCGTCCACCGGGATCAGCAGGATCGCCAGCGGGATGATCGCCACGGACGGGATCGGCCGCAGGAACTCCAGCACCGGCCTGATGGCGCGCTCGGCCGGAGGCAGCGCGCCGAGCAGCACACCGGCGGGCACGGCCACCGCGGTGGCGGCGAGCAGGCCGAGCACCCAGTTCGTCAGCGTCGCGAGCGCCCCCTCCAGGAAGACGCCGTCCGCGAGCAGTTCCCACGCCCCGAGCAGGATCGCGGACGGCGCGGGGAAGACCAGCCCCTCGCCCAGCCCGAACCGGATGAACGACTCCGCGGCCACGAGGAACCCCGCGACGCCGGCGGCGCCGCGGAGCACGCGCGCGGCGATCATCCGGTGGTCGGCACGATCATCGACTTCACGTCCACGGGACTCTTGAGGTACCCGTATTCGAGCATGAGGTCGGCGACCTTCTGCAGCCGGGCCGCGTCGAGCGAGGTCGGGAAGGTGCCCAGGGCGATGGCCGCCGCCGTCTTGGCGTCGATCTTCGTGTACGTCGGCAGGATCGCCTCGACCTCCTTCCTGTCGGACGACGCGAGCTGCTGTGCCTTGGCGATCGCCCGCTGGAAGGCCGCCAGCGTCCTGGGGTTCTTCGCGGCCCAGTCCTCACTGGCCATCCAGCCCGCGATCGGGAACTCCGCCGTGGCGCCCGTCATCGTGTCGGCGATCGTGCGGAAGCCGAGCGCGTTCTTGTTGGCCGTGATGAACGGCTCGGTGATCCAGGCCGCGTCCCCCTGGCCGGAGTTGAGCGCGTTGCCCATCTCGGGGAACGGCTTCTCGATGTACCTGACGTCGTCCGTGGCCAGGCCGGCGGCCTTGATCTGGGACGTCACCGCCAGGGTGGCGATGTTCTGGAGGTTGTTGACCAGCACGACCTTGCCCTTGAGGTCGGCCACCGACCGGATGGGGGAGTCCTTGGGCACCATGATGGTGAAGGTGTTGGGCGCCGCCTGGTACATGTCGGCGACCAGCTTGATCTTCTTGCCCTGGCCCGCGGCCAGGATCGTCGAGACGTAGTTGGTCTGCGAGATGTCCAGGGCGCCGCTCTCGATCTGCGGCAACGCCGCCGCGCCGCCGGTGATCGTCACCGGCTCCACGGTCAGGCCCTCCGCCTTGAAGAAGCCCTTGGCCTGGGCGATGTAGAGGGCGGCCGGGTCGGGGATGGGCAGGGCACCGACCTTGATCGTGGTCTTCTCTAAGCCGGTGCCGCCGGCGGCTGTGGGAGTGGGGGAGTCGCCGCCACCACACCCGGAAAGAGCCAGGGCGAGCCCGAGGACGACGGCCGGGATTCGTGATCTCATGCGTTCTCCTACCGGGGGGTTATCGCGTCATGGAGAGCGACTGACGTCACTGGCCCGGAGCGTACCCGAATGATGATCAATTGGGCACCGTGCGAACCGGCTCGGCGGAGAATCGTTCCTGTGGAACCGTCGTGCGGGGAAGGGCCGCTCCCGCGCGGGACCGGCGCTGCGGGGAATCGCTCCTGTGAAAGCTGACAAAACGCCGCCGCCGTACGGATGAGACGGTTGCTCGTCCGTACGGCGGCGGCGTGTGCTACTGGTGATCAGGCGGGCCGGGACACGTACCTGCCCGCAGGAGCGCCCACGATCTTGCCGGAGTCCAGCACCCGGTGGCCGCGCACGAACGTGTCGGTCACCCTGGCGGTCAGCTCGAACCCCTCGAACGGCGTGTACTCCTGCGTCGACTCCGAGTCCTGCGCCCGCACCGTCCACGTCTGCGCGGGGTCGACCAGGCAGATGTCGGCGTCGAACCCGGGCGCGATCGTGCCCTTGGTGCGCAGGCCGAACCGCTTGGCCGGGTTCCACGAGGTCAGCGCGGCGATGCGGCCGTACGGCAGCCCCCGGCGGCGGCCCTCGGTGACCAGGCCGGGCAGCAGGTACTCGGCCCCGCCGAACCCGGACTTCGCCAGGAAGACGTTGTCGCGCGGCTCGCCGAACTTGACCTCGTCGCGGCAGCAGGCGTGGTCGCTGACGACCCAGTCCACGGTGCCGTCGAGCACGTACTCCCACAGGGCCTCGACGTCCTCGCGCGGCCTGATCGGCGGGTTCACCTTGGAGCCGATGCCGTTGGCGGTGTCCACGTCGGCGAGCAGGTGGCCGATCGTGACCTCGCGGCGGAAGTCGATGTGCGGGAACGTCGCCGCCATGCGTACGGCGGCGTCCATGGCCTTGCGCGACGAAAGGTGCAGCAGGTTGACGTTGCCCAGCCCCGTCTCGTGGGCGAGGTAGGAGGCGATGAAGACCGCCAGCCCCTCGGAGTGCGGAGGACGCGAGGCGCTGTAGGCGGCCAGCCCGCTCAGCTCCCCGGCCTCCTCCACGAGCTTGGTGTAGGCCGTCATGATCTCGGCTGTCTCACAATGCAGTGACAGCGAGATCTCGCTCGCCAGCTCGGGCAGGCGCTCGCGGGCCGCCTGCACGCCGCGCATCACGAACTCGAAGTGCGCGTAGTCGTAACGCTCGCCCTCGGGCAGCATGAGGAACGAGCTCTGGTCGTTCGAGCGCCCGTGCAGCCCGTGACCGCCGTAGAACATGAAGATCTTGAACGACGGGACGCCGAACCGCTCGACCAGGTCGGGCAGCTCGCCGATGTGCCCGCTCGACATGGGTGCCAGGTGGAACCCGTAGTCGACGTAGGCCCTGCCCTCGGCCTGCCGCAGCACCTCAGGGTAGAACTCGGCGTAGGGCCCGCCCTTGTTGAGGTAGTACTGACCGGTCCGCATGTAGGTGAGCGCGGTGGTGACGCCGCCCTGGGCGCTGGCCCGGCTCTCCGACTCGGCGTCCTCCGGCAGGGGGTTGTAGATGCCCCAGTGCTGGTGGGCGTCCACGACTCCGGGGAAGGCCAGCCGGCCGCCCCCGTCGATCACCTCGCCCGCCGTGGACAGCCCCGGCTCGACCCGGACGATCCGGCCGTCCTCGATGGCGACGTCCGCGTCGATGGGCTCGTCGCGGTCGTGGGTGACGACCTTCACGTTCTTCAGCAGCAGCTCGCTCACGGGCGTGAACTCTCCTATGCGATGCGGTGGGCGTCGCGGTGCCAGGCGAGCACGCGCCGCTCCACCATGAGAAACAGGGTGTTGAGTACGTAGCCGAGCACGCCGAGCAGCAGGACTCCGGCCCAGATGGCCGGCATGTCGGCGTTGTTGCTGGCCAGGTTGAGCAGGTAGCCGATCCCCTCGGTGCTGCCCTTCAGCTCCGAGATGATCATCAGGATCAGCGCAAGTGACACGCTCAGCCGCAGCCCGGCGAAGATCTTCGGCGCGGCCGACGGCAGGATGATCCGGCTGAACCGCAGGTGAGCCGGCACCCCGAAGACCGTCGCCGTCTCGATCTTCAGATGGTCGACGCTGCGCGCGCCGTCGATGGAGTTGAGCAGGATCGGCCAGACGATGCCGAAGACGATGGTCGCCACCTGCACCTGCGTTCCCATCGTGAAGAGCACGAGGAAGACCGGCAGCATCGCGGGCGGCGGCACCGCCCGGCCGAACTCGATCAGCGGCGAGACGTAGTCCGCCAGCCACGAGCTGCGGCCGATCGCCACTCCCAGTGCCACGCCCACGATCACGGCCAGGCACCAGGACCCGGTCACGCGGACCAGGCTGGGGACGAAGTTGTCGATGGCCTCGTCGGTGAGGATGTAAGGCCCGGAGAACCACATGTCGTACATGCGGGACAGGATCCGGATCGGGCCCGGCAGGTACGGGCTCTCGGCCGAGCGCGCGGTCAGCTCCCACGCGATCAGCACGACGGGAACCAGCCAGAGCCGTTTGACCAGGGTACGGATCATGCCGTCCGCCACTTGAACAGGCGCCGCTCGGCGCGCATGAGCAGGGTGTTGACGACGAGACCGATCACTCCGGCCCAGATGAGCGCCGCGATCACGTCGATCATGGCGTCGGCGCCGATGCCCGTGCTCGCCTCGATGAGGAAGCTGCCGATGCCGCTCGACCCGCCCACGATGTACTCGAAGCTGACGGCCAGGATGAGCGTGATGCTCGCGGCCAGGCGCACTCCGGTGGCGATGAACGGGGCCGCGCTCGGCAGGGACACCCGCCAGATGACCGCGCCCTTGCCGAAGCCGAACGAGCGCAGCGTCTCCTTGCCCAGCGGGTCCACGTCACGCACGCCGTACAGCGTGTTGATGAGGATCGGCCAGGAGGCGGCGAAGACGATGAGAGCCACCTTCGCGTTGATCTCCGGCTGGAAGAAGAACAGCCCCAGCGGGATCAGCGCCACCGAGGGGATGGGCCGCAGGAACTCCACGAACACCCGGGTCATCTCCTCGACGGCCGGGACCGTTCCCAGCAGCAGCCCGATTGGCACGGCGATCACCACGGCCAGCGGCAGCCCGATGATCGCGGCGACCAGCGTGCCCCGCAGGTCGTCGAGGAAGACCGGGTCTACGGCCAGCCCGACGGCCCTGACCAGGGTGTCGATCGCCGGAGGCAGCCACTTCACCAGGCCGGACATCCCGAGCAACTGCCAGGCGAGCAGAAAACCCGCCACGCCGACGGCGTGGCGGGTGACCTTGATGAGTTTCGCGCGGGCGAGCGGAGACCGCTCGCCCCGCACTGCGGTGATCGTGCTCATCATCCCTGAGGGGCGGTGTAAATCATTGACTTGACGTCAATCTGCTTCTTGAGCATGCCCGCGTCGAGCATGAGGTCGGCGACCCGCTGGATGCGGTCGGCGCTCAGCGTGGTCGGGTAGTTGCCCAGGTTGATGGTCGCGGCCGTCTCCGCCGGGATCTTGGTGAAGGTCGGCAGCACCTTGGTCACCGCGCTACGGTCCGTGGCGGCGATGTTCTGGGCCTTGGCCATGGCGCGCTGGAAGGCGGCGAGCGTCTTCGGATTCTCCGACACCCACTTCTCCGTGGCGGCCCAGCCGGTGATCGGCAGGCCGTCGGTCGGGCCGGACATGGTGTCCAGCAGCATGGTGGCGCCGAGCGTCTTCTTGGCCTCGCTGACGTACGGGTCGGTCATCCACACCGCGTCGACGTCGCCCTTGTCGAGCGAGCTGAGCCAGTTGGTGGTGGGAACCTCGACGTACTGGATGTCGGTCTTGGGGTCCAGACCGGCGATCTTGAAGTGCGGGTTCATGGTGAGGACGCCCAGACCGGCCAGGGCGTTGACGCCGACCTTCTTGCCCTTGAGGCCGGCGACGTCCTTGATGGTCGAGCCCTTCTTGACCATGATGCCGAACGCACCGGCCGCACCCTGGTAGGAGTCGGCGATGTACTTGAACTTCTCGGTGCCCGCCTCCTGGATCGTCAGGATGGTGGCGTAGCTGCCGAGGACGACGTCCATGGTTCCGTTGGAGAGCTTGGGCAGTACCGCCTGCGGAGCCTGGATCGGCTCCTGCTTGACGTTGAGGCCCTCTTCCTTGAAGAAACCGCGCTCCATGGCAATGAAGAGAGGGGCGGAGTCCGCACCGGGGTACTGGCCGATCAGCAGGTCGGTCTTCATTTCCGAGGAGGCGCTGGTGGTGCCGCCTCCTTCGCCCGAGCTGGAACACCCCGTGATGACGAGGGAGGCGACGAGCCCAATCAGAGCAGTGCGCCCTAATGCACCGAACCGCATTGCGGGTCTCCTTTGAACCGAGGGGGGTGAGTGCGAACGGGAGTGTTCAACGACGGTGGCACCCTAGCGCAGCCAGGGCTTCCTACCGCATCCAGTCCACCGGAAATTAACGAGATATATACACATATAGAGTGATATTGCCCGTTTTGTCCGATTATCTGGAGTGCTCACCTTGGCCGGGGGGACTGGGCGACAGGTGTTGACTTATGAGAAGATTGTCGGATTGCGTGGCAACTGAGATCTTTGCGGTATTGGCCGATCTCCTGTTGATGTGCTCCAATTAGCTCTCGCCCCAAGGGTGCGTCGGCGTCACACTGCAAACACCGGCATGACGTGATCTTCGTGCACCAAACCATCCGAGGAGAGGTTGCGGAGGCAAGTGAAGAGTGTTGTCCCCTCTGTGGGCGGGGATCAGGGCTTAACTGATGGAGCCCCCCAAATGGCATCCCATAAACCACAGACGCAGGCTCCGGGCAAAGCCGCAGGCGGCAGCCGGAAGGCGGGGGCCCGCTTCTCTCTGCGTAACTGGCGCGTGCGCTCCAAGCTGGTGGTTCTGGTCGTCATCCCGACCATCGCCGCACTGACGCTGGGCGGCCTGAGGGCCGCCACCTCGATCGCCACGGCCAACGAGTACGCACAGGTCAACGAGGTCGCGGTGCTGGCCAGCCAGCTGACGGGCCTCGCCCACGAAGTGGAGAGCGAGCGCGACCTGAGCGCGATGTACGTCGCGCAGGGACGCAGAGGCGGTACCCCCTCCAACGTGAAGACCCAGTACGAACGGGTCGACAAGCTCGTCACCGACGTCCGAGGCGACGTCGACACCTTGAGCACCGGGGACAGCCCCCACGCGGCCGAGGCTCTGATCATCAAGAACCGGCTCGACGAGCTGGCCACGTCGCGAGAGACCGCCATGGACTCCCAGCTCGACGTGAACTCGGTCATCACCCTCTACGACCGGACCATCTCGGACCTGCTGTCGCTGAACGACAAGATCGACCGAGGCGCGGTCGACGAGGAGCTGTCCGCCAGCGTGGCCGGCTTCGGCGCGCTGTCCCGAGCCAAGCAGTACGTCTCCACCCAGCGCGCCCTGCTCGTGGCCGCGCTGGCGACCAGGTCCTTCGGCAAGACGGCGCTCGACGACTTCATCGCCGCGCGTGCCCAGAAGAACAGTGAGCTCAGCACCTTCAGGTCGCAGGTCTCGCTGAAACTTCGCCAGCTGTACGACGACACCGTCAGCGGCAAGGCCGTCGACCGCGCGGAGATCCTCTCGCAGCGCGCCCTGGTGCTCCAGAACGCCGGCCTGCTCCTGACCGACCGCCAGATCGGGCTCACCCGAGACGGCAAAGCCTGGTACGACGCCATCACCGAGACCATCGACGGGATGCGCGAGGTCGAGCAGCAGGCCGCCGACAGCATCGTGCTGCGCAGCCGCACCCTGGAGGGCGCGGAGCAACAGAGTGCCATCATCGCGGCGGGCGCGATCGTCCTCCTGCTCATCCTGGTCCTGCTGGTCACCGTGATCATGGCTCGCTCGCTCAGCGGCCCCCTGCGCAGGCTGCGCAGGGAAGCCCTGTTCATCGCCGGACGCCGCCTGCCCGACACCGTCCGCCAGATGCGCGAGACGGAGACGGCCGTCGACAGCTCGGACGTCGAACCCATCGGAGTCGCCTCCAACGACGAGATCGGTGAAGTCGCGCGGGCGTTCGACGAGGTGCACCGCGAGGCGGTGCGGCTGGCGGGCGAGGAGGCCCGGTTGCGCAGCAACGTCAACGCGATGTTCGTGAACCTGTCGCGCCGCAGTCAGACGCTGGTGGAGCGGCAGATCACCCTGATCGACGGTCTGGAGCAGGGCGAGCAGGACGAGAACCGGCTGGGCAACCTGTTCAAGCTGGACCACCTGGCCACCCGCATGCGGCGTAACAGTGAGAACCTGCTGGTCCTCGCCGGCCAGGAGCCTCCTCGCCGCTGGAGCAAGCCCGTCAAGCTGGTCGACGTGGCCCGCGCCTCGCTGTCCGAGGTCGAGAACTACGAACGCGTCGTGCTCCAGGTCCCCGACGGCGTGGCCGTCGCCGGGCAGGCCGTCAACGACGTCATCCACCTGCTCGCCGAGCTGGTGGAGAACGCGCTGTCGTTCTCGCCACGCGAGACCAGGGTGACGGTCTCCGGCAGCCGGATCGACGGCGGCGGCGTGATGCTGTCGATCACCGACTCCGGCATCGGCATGACCGCCGACGAACTGACCCAGGCCAACGAACGCCTCATCGACGCGCCCAGCGTGGACGTCTCGGTGTCGCGCCGCATGGGCCTGTTCGTGGTCGCCCGCCTGGCCCACCGCCACGGCATCCGGGTGCAGCTGCGCCCGCACGGCTCCGGCGGCCTGACCGCGATGGTGCTGATCCCCGAGACCCTCCTGGGCTCGCAGTCCCCCGCCTACCCGGCGGGCGGGAACCAGGGCATGCCGTCCATGCCTTCGATGCCGTCCATGCCGTCGATGGACTCGCGCGACGACAGCTTCGGCTTCGGCTTCGGCGGCCAGCAGCCCACCCCGCCGCCTCCTCCCGTACCCCAGTGGGGCGGCGGGGGCGACTACCGGCCGGGCCCCGGGCACCCGTCCTTCCCCTCCCAGCCGAGCGTGGACATGGGCTGGCCGTCCGAGCCGCGCGGCAACGGCGGCGGCGGATTCGAGAGCAGGGACGTGTGGGTGCCCTCGCGTACCCCCTCCAGCCCGATGGGCAGCTGGGGGAACGGTGCCTCGCTGCCCCAGCGCCCGGCTGGCGACGAGCGCCAGGACATGGGCTGGGCCGAACCGGCACCGTCCGACCTCGGCCCGCGGCGCTCACGCTTCGACCTGCCCGAGGCCGAGTCGGCGGCCACCGGACCCATACCTGTCGTCAAGCCCGCCTCTTCGGGGGACGAGTACCTGCCGATCTTCGCCTCTGTCGAGTCCGCCTGGTTCGAGCAGAGCGCCGAAGGCGAGGCCACCTGGGGTTCGGCCAACGCCGACGCCGGCTGGAGCGCCGCGAAGGCGGTCGTGGAGCCCGTACGTGACGGTGCCACGGCGGCGGGACTGCCCAAGCGGGTGCCCAAGGCCAACCTGGTGCCCGGCTCGGCGGACACCGTGTCGGCGCCCAAGGGTGTGGCGCCCATGCCTTCGGTCTCGCCAGAACGGGTACGTAGTCGTCTGTCGAGCTTCCAGCAAGGCTTCAGGGCAGCACGGGACGACATCAGCGAGGGAAGAACGTATCCCTCCGGTCCGAGAAGCGTTGAGAGCAGGGATGAGCGCGCATGAACGACCTGAGCCAGTCAGCACGTGGCGTCGATTGGTTAATCACGGACTTCGTCAGCACGGTGCCGGGGGTAGCGCACGCGGTGGTGGTGTCGTCCGATGGTCTGCCGTTGGCGGCGTCGGCGGGTTTTCCGGCTGATCGTGCCGATCAGCTGGCCGCCATCGCGTCAGGATTGGTGTCTTTGACGCAGGGTGCGGCGCGGGTGTTCGAGGGTGGTGCGGTCAATCAGACGATCGTGGAGATGCAGCGCGGGCTGATGCTGATCATGTCGATCAGCGACGGCTCCTGCCTGGCCGTCCTGGCCGCTCCCGACTGCGACATGGGTCTGGTCGCGTACCAGATGACGCTGATGGTCGACCGCGCCGGTCAGGTGCTGACTCCGGCTGTGCGCGCGGAGTTGCGCGCCAGCCAGACCAGGTGATGTAGGTGTCGAATCCCACGTGGAACAGCGGCGGATGGAACAGCGGCGGCTGGGAGCCGCCGCCTCCGCCGCCGTCGAGCTCCGACCCGGCCTCGCCGGTACGGCCTTACGCCGTGACCGGCGGGCGGACGGCGCCGCGGGTCAAACTGGCGATGGAGGCGCTGGTGTCCTCGGCCACGGCCGAGCACCGGGAGTTCTCCCACATCACGCCCGAGTACAAAGCGATCAGCCAGCTCTGCCTCCAGGTGAGATCCGTGGCCGAGGTCTCGGCCCTGCTGCGGATCCCGCTCGGGGTGGTGCGGGTGCTGATCGCCGACATGGCGGCCGAGGGTCTGGTGCGCGTGCATCAACCGCAGCTGGAAGCGGGTAGGCCGGACGTCAACCTGCTGGAAAGGGTGCTAAGTGGACTTCGCAGGCTCTAGCCCCGGTTTGACCTCGACCAAGATCGTGGTCGCCGGCGGTTTCGGAGTGGGCAAGACGACGTTCGTCGGCGCGGTGTCGGAGATCATGCCGTTGACCACGGAGGCCGTCATGACCGATGCCTCCGCCGGGATCGACGATCTGGGCATGACGCCGCTGAAGTCGACCACGACCGTCGCCATGGACTTCGGCCGCGTCTCCCTCGACCGTGACCTGATCCTCTACCTGTTCGGCACCCCCGGGCAGCACCGGTTCTGGTTCATGTGGGACGACCTCGTCCGCGGCGCCATCGGCGCGGTCGTGCTCGTCGACACCCGGCGGCTCGCCGACAGCTTCCCGGCCATCGACTATTTCGAAGAGGCGCAGCTCCCGTTCATCGTGGGGGTGAACGGGTGGGACGGCTCCTACCCGCACAGCGACTCCGAGGTGCGCGACGCTCTGACGCTGGCGCCGCACATCCCGATGGTGCGGCTCGACGCCCGCTCCAAGGACTCGGTCAAGAGCGCTCTGATCAACCTGGTCGAGCACGCGCTCACCGTCAGGATGGCCGTGCCAGGCTGGAGCGGCTAGCGGAGCGGATAGGCTGGAGTCTTAGACGTACTTTCGCTTCGAGGACTGGCCAACCACGTGTTCGAGACGCTTTCCGACCGGCTGACATCGGTCTTCTCCTCCCTCCGATCCAAGGGGCGGCTGTCCGACGCCGACATCGACGCCACCACCCGCGAGATCCGCATCGCCCTGCTAGAGGCCGATGTCGCGTTGCCGGTGGTCAAGGCGTTCGTCGCCCAGGTCAAGGAGCGCGCCCGCGGTTCCGAGGTCTCCCAGGCGCTGAATCCGGCGCAGCAGGTCGTCAAGATCGTCAATGACGAGCTGATCGGGATCCTCGGCGGTGAGACCCGCAGGCTCCGCTTCGCCAAGACCCCGCCCACCGTCGTCATGCTGGCGGGCCTCCAGGGCGCGGGCAAGACGACCCTCGCGGGCAAGCTCGCCCGGTGGCTGCGCGAGCAGGGCCACGCGCCCATGCTGGTCGCCGCCGACCTCCAGCGGCCCAACGCCGTCCAGCAGCTCCAGGTCGTGGGCGAGCGCGCCCAGGTCGCCGTCTACGCGCCCGAGCCCGGCAACGGCGTCGGCGACCCGATCGGGGTGGCCCGCCGCTCCATCGACGAGGCCCGCCGCCTGCAGCACGACATCGTCATCATCGACACCGCCGGTCGCCTGGGCATCGACCAGGAGATGATGAAGCAGGCCGCCGACATCCGCGACGCGGTCTCGCCCGACGAGGTCCTGTTCGTGGTCGACGCCATGATCGGCCAGGACGCCGTCACGACGGCGCAGGCGTTCATGGAGGGCGTCGGCTTCGACGGCGTCGTGCTGACCAAGCTCGACGGCGACGCCCGCGGCGGCGCCGCCCTGTCGGTCCGCCACATCACCGGCCGGCCGATCATGTTCGCCTCCACGGGCGAGAAGCTCGAAGACTTCGACGCCTTCCACCCCGACCGGATGGCCTCGCGCATCCTCGACATGGGTGACATCCTCACCCTGATCGAGCAGGCCCAGAAGACGTTCGACGAGGAGCAGGCCGCCAAGATGGCCGGCAAGCTCACGTCGGGCGAAAACTTCACGCTCGAGGACTTCCTCGAGCAGATGATGATGGTCCAGAAGATGGGGCCGATCAAAAACCTGCTCGGCATGATGCCCGGCATGGGGCAGATGCGCGACCAGATCAACTCCATCGACGACCGCGACCTCGACCGCATCGCGGCCATCATCCGCTCGATGACCCCCGGCGAACGCCAGGACCCCAAGATCATCAACGGCTCGCGCCGCGCGCGCATCGCCGCCGGCTCCGGCGTCACCGTCAGCGCGGTGAGCAACCTGATCACCCGCTTCTTCGAAGCCCAGAAGATGATGAAGCGGATGGCGGGCGGCATGGGCATCCCCGGCATGCCGGGCGGCCGGGGCAAGGCGAGCAAGGCGCAGAAGAAGGCCAAGAAGGGGCGGCGCGTCAGCGGCGACCCGCGCAAGGCCGCCCTCGGCAAGGCCCCCGCGGAGCGTTCCGACGAGGAGGCGCCCAAGCCGGGTGGGGTGCTCGGCAACCTCGGCGGGAAGCTGCCGCCGGGGATGGAGCTGCCGCCGGGCTTCGACCCCTCCAAACTCCGCCTCCCCGGCCAGAAGTAACCACCTGCGGCGGCCTGGGCGGCTCCTCCGCCTGGGGCGCTCGGATTGTCGTACTTTTGCGATGCACTGCCACCGACAAGTCGTGGGCAGTGCCGTCGATCTGGCACAATGACATGTTGGAACATCGTGACCAGGCGGGTGCCCTCTCACCTCCCGCAGGTCACGCCTGTCCCTGGAGCGTCATCCCGTCGTGCCCCACTCGGCGAGGTGCCGTTCACCCACGCTCGAATGCAGGAGAGACCACACCCGTGGCAGTCAAGATCAAGCTCAAGCGGCTCGGCATGATCCGCAATGCTCAGTACCGCATCGTCGTCGCCGACAGCCGCACCAAGCGTGACGGCCGTGCGATCGAAGAGATCGGCCTGTACCACCCGAAGAACGACCCTTCGCGCATCGAGATCGACGCCGAGCGTGCCGCTTACTGGCTGAGTGTCGGCGCGCAGCCGACCGAGCCGGTGCTCAAGCTGCTGAAGCTCACCGGTGACTGGCAGAAGTTCAAGGGCGAGCCCGCCCCTGCGCCGCTCAAGGTCGCCGAGCCCGCGCCCGACCGTCACGCCCTCTACGAGGCCGCGGCCAAGGAGGCGCTGTCCGGTGGCGACACCGGCACGGCCGCCACCACGCCGAAGAAGGCCAAGAAGAAGGACGAGGCTGAGGCCCCCGCCGAGACCCCGGCCGAGGGCGAGGCCTGACGTGCTCGAGGAGGCTCTCGAGCACCTCGTGAAGGGCATCGTCGAACATCCTGACGATGTCCGGGTCCGCGCACGCCGCATTCGCAGCGGGCGCGTCCTGGAGGTCCGGGTGCACCCCGAGGACCTGGGCAAGGTCATCGGACGCGGCGGGCGCACCGCCAAGGCGCTGCGCACGGTCGTGAACGCCCTGGCCGACGGGAAGTACGTACGGGTCGATCTGCTCGATCTGCACGAAGCAGTCCGTTAGCGTCAGGTTTTCGCGCCCTCATCGGTCTCGTTCCGATGGGGGCGCTCCGCGTTGATACAGAAAGCAGGTTCAGGTGCAGCTGGTCGTCGGCCGGATAGGCCGCCCGCACGGGGTCCGCGGTGACGTGACCGTGGAGGTGCGCACCGACGAACCGGAGCTGCGCTTCGCCGCCGGTACGGCGATCAGGACCGATCCGCCGGAGCGGGGTCCGCTCGTCGTGGCGGCCCGCCGCTGGCACAAGGGCATGCTGCTGCTGTCTCTCGAAGGGGTCACCGACCGCGACGCCGCCGAGGCGCTGCGTGGCACCATGCTGGTCATCGACTCGGCCGAGGTGACGCCGTCCGACGACCCCGACGAGTTCCACGACCACCAGCTCATCGGGCTCGAGGTGGTGACCGTCGCGGGCGAGCCGGTCGGGCAGGTGGAGGACGTCCTGCACCATGGCCAGGACCTGCTCGTGGTACGCCGCAAGGGCCAGGAGGACGCCCTGATCCCCTTCGTCCGGGCGCTGGTGCCCGAGGTCGACGTGGAGGCGGGCAGGCTGGTCGTGGATCCGCCTGAGGGGCTGCTGTGATGCGGCTCGACATCATCTCGATCTTTCCCGAGTATTTCGCGCCGCTCGACGTCTCGCTGATCGGCAAGGCGCGGGAGCGGGGCACGCTCGACGTACGCGTGCACCAGTTGCGCGACTGGGCCCATGACGTGCACAGGACCGTGGACGACACGCCGTACGGCGGGGGGCCGGGCATGGTCATGAAGCCGGAGGTGTGGGGCGAGGCCATCGACGCGGTCATCGGCGATGTCGGCGGCGATGTCGGCGGCGATGTCGGCGGCGCTGTCGGCGGCGCGAGCGCGGAGGACGAGGGTCACGTCACGCCGCAGACGGCCGCACCGCGGGCAGGGGGCCTGCCGCGGTTGATCGTGCCGACGCCGAGCGGGCGTCCGTTCACCCAGGAGCTGGCACAGGAGCTGGCACAGGAGCCGTGGCTGCTGTTCGCGTGCGGCCGCTACGAGGGCATCGACTCGCGCGTCATGGAGGAGTACTCCGGGCGGCTGCGCGTGGACGAGGTCAGCATCGGCGACTACGTGCTGGCCGGCGGCGAGGTGGCGGTGCTGGTCATGGCGGAGGCCATCGGCAGGCTCCTGCCCGGCGTGCTCGGCAACGCCCAGTCGGTCGTGGACGACTCCTTCGCGCCCGGTTCCATGGAGAACCTGGTCGAAGGCCCGGTCTACACCAAACCGCCGGTGTGGCGGGGCCACGAGGTCCCGGCCGTCCTGCTGTCAGGACATCACGGAAATGTCGCCCGCTGGCGACGGGACGAAGCGATCCGGCGCACCGTACGAAACCGGCCCGAACTCGCGGCGGCGCTCGACCCCGAGAAGCTGGACAAACACGACAGGAAGCTCCTCGACGAGCTGTCGTTTCGCGTCCGCCGGAAAGATGTGGCAAACTGAATCGCTGCCGACCATCCCGCGGTCGGTGTTGCGTGCCCGGGAATGAGCGAGCCCGGGCCCCAGGAGACAGCAAGCGTGTCCGCTTCCGTCGCCGTGCCCGACTCGGGTGTGGCCGGGTGGACCTCCGCGTGCCCGCGAAACTTTGAGGAATAGACTCTCATGCACACGAAGATCCAGGAGCTCGAGAAGGCGACCCTGCGCGGCGACGTGCCGGCTTTCCGCCCCGGTGACACCCTCGAGGTTCACGTACGCGTCGTCGAAGGCAACCGGTCCCGCGTCCAGGTGTTCAAGGGCTTCGTGCTGCGCAGGCAGGGCAGCGGCGCCCGCGAGACCTTCACGGTCCGCAAGGTCAGCTACGGCGTCGGCGTCGAGCGCACCTTCCCGGTGCACAGCCCGGTCATCGAGAAGATCGTGCTCGTGACCCGTGGCGACGTCCGCCGCGCCAAGCTCTACTACATGCGCGACCTGCGCGGTAAGGCCGCCCGTATCCGCGAGAAGCGTGAGACGACGGCCGCCAAGTAACCATGGCCTTTACCGATGGCCCGCGCATCGCGCGGGCCATTCGGCTTTACAGGGCCGTTTCCTTTATGTGGAGCGACTCGTGCGTGGGTGTAACGTCGGTCGAGGCTTGTCGAGCCAAGTCATCATCTAGGCTCGTCAGCGATGACTAGCGAGAGCCAGGAGCACGGCGCTGTGCGCCGCCCTGTCGAGGACGAGGTGGACGTGGTCGCCGAAGAGACTCAGCAGCCTGCCAAGGGCGAGAAGAATGAGAAGAAGGGATCGTTCTGGAAAGAACTTCCTGTTCTCGTGGTAGTCGCCTTGGTGCTGGCCCTGATCATCAAGACGTTTGTGGTCCAGGCCTTCTATATCCCGTCGGAATCGATGGAGAACACCCTGCTCACAAATGACAGGGTCCTGGTCAACAAGCTCGTCTACCACACTCGTGACATCGAGCGCGGCGACGTGGTGGTGTTCTCGGGAGTCGATTCCTGGGACGGTGAGTTCCAGCTGGAAGAGCCGTCCAACCCCGTCGCGGCGTTCTTCCGCTGGGTCGGCACGGCCTTCGGCATCGTGCCCGGCGAGAAGGACTACATCAAGCGGGTCATCGGCGTCGGCGGTGATCATGTCAAGTGTTGCGACTCCAAGGGGCGCATCACGGTCAACGGCACGCCCATCGAGGAAGAGAGCTATCTCTATCCGGGTGACGTGCCGTCCGACAAGTTCTTCGACATCTCCGTCCCGCAGAACCGGCTGTGGGTGATGGGCGACCACCGTTCGGTCTCCCTCGACTCCCGCTCGCACACCGGCGACCCCGGCGGGGGCTCCATTCCCGTGGGTCAGGTCATCGGCAGGGCGTTCGTGATCGTCTGGCCGTTCGACCGGTTCTCCTCGATAGACATCCCTGACACCTTCGCCCAGCCCGCCCTCAACGCCCTCGGCACCCAGGTGCCGCTGGTCGCGGGGTTCGGGCTGGCCGTACCCTTGGCGCTGGTCCGTCGGCGCCTGCGGAAGAGGCGCTGATGGCCGTCACCAAGAAGGCGGAGGGCGTGGGCAAAGAGAAGAAGAAGGGCAGTTTCCGCGAGACTGTGCTGCTGCTCGTCGTGGGCGTCGGCATCGCGCTGCTGCTGCAGGCATTCGTGGTCGGCTCGTTCTACATCCCGTCGGAGTCGATGGAGAACACGCTGCTGATCAACGATCGCGTCTTCGTCAACAAGCTCGCGGGCGCGCCCGAACGCGGTGACATCATCGTCTTCAAGGGATGGAACGGCGAGGACACGATCAAGCGGGTCATCGGCGTCGGCGGCGACAAGGTGGTGTGCTGCGACAAGCAGAAGCGCATCACGGTCAACGGTACGGCCCTCGACGAGTCCTCCTACCTCCATCCCGGCGATTTCGCTTCCGGCGATAAGTTCGACGTCACCGTGCCCGCGGGAAAGCTCTGGCTGATGGGCGACCACCGCAGCGCCTCGGCCGACTCCCGGTCTCACATGGAGGAGCCCGGAGGCGGTTTCATCTCGGTGGACGCGGTGATCGGCACGGCCGTGGTCCGCTACTGGCCACTGTCGCGGGGCTATCTTTTCTCCCGTCCCGACATCTTCGACAAGGTCAAGTAGGCGTCACTTCCGGTCGCGGATTGCGGCGAATGGGGCGTACGCTGCCTGTGTCATGACAGTTGCGTTCCGCCCTCGACCGAGCGTCGTCCGGCGAGATTCCGGACTCTACGCCTATGAGCGGGCGCTCGCTCGCCGCGGCCTCACCCCGATCGCGGGCGTGGACGAGGCCGGCCGTGGCGCGTGCGCCGGGCCGCTGGTGGTCGCGGCCGTCATCCTGCGCAAGCAGGTCGACGGCCTGGCAGACTCCAAACTTCTCACCCCCCAGGTGCGCGAACGTCTCTACGAGCAGATCATCCGCGTCTCTCATGTAGGCATAGTGATCATCCCGTCGGGGGAGATCGACGCCAAAGGTCTTCACAAGTGCAACGTTTCAGGAATGCGGCGAGCTGTCGCACAGTTGCCCTGTGACCCGGAGTACATCCTCACGGACGGCTTCCCGGTCCCGGGGCTACCGGCGCCGTCTCTGGCCGTGTGGAAGGGGGACCAGGTGGCCGCATGCGTGGCGGCGGCGTCGATCGTGGCCAAGGTGACCAGGGATCGCCTCATGGTCACGCTCGACGAGCGCTACCCGCTGTACGGCTTCGCCGAGCACAAGGGGTATGTCACTCCAGGACACCGGCTGGCGCTGGAAACGCATGGTCCGTGTCCTGACCACCGTTTCTCCTTCGTCACGGTGGCGAGGGGGATGGGTGAAAATGAAATGGGGGCCGGGGTTGCCTGACCAGGCGAACCGGGGGACCGGTACGACAGGAGGACCGCGATGAGCGCAGAGGATCTCGAAAAGTACGAAACCGAGATGGAGCTGCAGCTTTACCGCGAATACCGTGATGTCGTCGGTTTGTTCACGTACGTGGTGGAGACTGAACGGCGCTTCTATCTGACCAACTCGGTGGATCTCGACGTCCGTACCGCGGAGAACGGCGACGTCTTCTTCGACGTGAAGATGCAGGACGCCTGGGTGTGGGACATGTACCGGCCGGCGCGGTTCGTCAAGAACGTGCGGGTCGTGACGTTCAAGGACGTGAACGTGGAGGAGCTCGCGAAGGCCGACCTGGAGATGCCCAAGGAGGGGTTCTCGGGGTAGGGGCGGATGGAGGGCTTAGGGCCTGGGGGCCTGAGCCGGGGGCCGGAGGCCTGAGCCGCCACCGACTCACGGCTCTGGCACGCGCACGGCCACACCTTCGCCGAGGCCGTTCACTCCTACGGCCTCACCACGCGTGCGGCTTATTGATCAGGCCGTTCGCTCATGGCCTCGCCACGCGCGGCTACCGGCCGTTGACGAGGATGTTCGCTTTCACGGCCCCGGCTGTACTCGCAGCTCAGAGGGCTGGTCGCTGCCAGTGCCCGTAGCTCAGGGGGCTGGTCGCTCTCACGGCTCCAGACGGTCGGGCCGGAAGGCTCAAACGCACGACCACCAGCACCGGTACGGGCACCGGCACCGGCCCCGGCACTGGCCCCGGCACTGGCACCGGCCCCGGCACCGGCACTGGCCCCGGCACTGGCACCGGCCCCGGCACCCGCACTGGCACCCGCACCAGCACGCGCAGCCGCACCATCACCCGCACGGCGCGGTGCTCATCTTCACGGAGATCGCCTCTTCCCATGGAGCGGGCCTTGCACCTTCTTGGCCGCTCTCCCCTTCCAGAGCAAGCCCCGCATTCTTCCTGGGGCGCTTCCCCTTCGCACGGAACTGCTCTGGACCCACCTCGGGCCCGCTCGCCCTTCCCTGGGAGCGGACCCTCACCCGATGGCCGTCGCCATTTCACGGTGCAACGCCTGTGACCGGATCAAACCCGTACACCACTCCCGTTGACGCAACCCCTTCACCCTCCGGGGGCCGTTCGCTCGTCCTGTGGGGGAGGTCCTGTACCCTCCTGGGCGCGCTCGCTCGTCCTGCAGAGGAATCTGCACTCACCCTCCTGGGGCTGGGGCCGCTCGTTCTTCCCGCGGGGCGGACCCGGCGCCTTTCTGAGGCGGCTTGACCTCCCCGCGGGCGGAAACGTGTGCTTCCCTCGGGCCCCTCGCCCCTCCTGTGAGAAGAATCCTGCGCTTATCTGAGCCGCTTGCCCTTCCCACCGGCCGGGCTCTGCGCCGACAACGCCCCATCCGGCTCGCAGCTCGAGACACGGGACATCCTCAGCGACAACCGCAGCCCTCGCCTCTTCGTCGATCCGACCGGCGTCGATCCGACCGGCGGCGTCCGCCCGAGTGGCAAGGGTGTGCGCCCGCGTGGCAAGGGCGCCCGCTCCGTGCCCTCCTGAGGCCGCTCGCCCTCATCGCAGCCCTTCACCCTCAACGAGACGCCAGCTCTCGGAGGACCATGCGACGTGACCTGGGACGTGACCCCACGCCACCTGCGAACTCAATGTCTTCCCCCTGAGGAAGCGGCTTGAGAAGCGGCCGCTCGGCCCGACCCGCACCCGCGTTATCCACAGGCTCTCCCCCTCCCACCGCCCTCATCCACAGAACCCCGTTCGGCCCCACCATCACCACCCCGCATCCACGAAGGTCAGTGCCCAGACCCACCCGCACCACCCACCGGACGGAGCTGGCACATGACACCGGAGAGCAAACAAGAGCTGGGCAAACGCGGCGAAGAGGTAGCGGCGACCTACCTTGAGGCCAAGGGCATGAAGGTGATCGAACGCAACTGGCGCTGCCGCCACGGCGAGATCGACATCATCGCGGAAGACGGCTCCAACCTCGTCGTGGTGGAGGTCAAAACCCGATCGGGCAGATCACACGGCACCGCTCTGGAGTCGGTCGGTCCCGCCAAACTCGCCAGGCTTCGCATGCTCGCGGCCAAATGGCTGGCCACTCGCACCGAAACGTACAAAGCGGTCAGGGTAGACGTGATCGCCCTCGAACGCTTCGCGGGTGACTTCGCGCTGCGTCACGTACGGGGGGCGATCTAGGTGGCCGTGGCCCGCACACGCAGTGTGGCCCTGGTGGGCGTCACGGGCCGTACGGTGGAGGTCGAGGCCGACGTGGGCAACGGCCTGGCCGGCATCCACCTCATCGGCCTGCCCGACACGGCGCTCAGCGAAGCCCGCGACCGGGTCAGGTCGGCGATGGTCAACAGCAATTATCCCTGGCCGGACGCCCGCATCATCGTCAGCCTCTTCCCGGCCAGCCTCCCCAAACGCGGATCACAGTTCGACCTGGCCATCGCGATGGCGATACTCGGCGCGGCCGGGGTGGTTCCCGCAGAACGGATCGCGGAGCCGTTCTTCCTCGGAGAGCTGGGCCTCGACGGCCGGATCAGGGCCGTACGCGGCGTGCTGCCCTCGATCCTGGGCGCGGCCAAGCACGGAGACGTCACGGTCGTGGTCCCGGCGGCTAACTCCGCGGAGGCCGTCCTGGTGCCTGATGTGAAGGTGGTCCCGGTCTCGCATCTGCGCCAGCTCGTGGAGTGGCTGCGGAAGGGAGACGACCCGCCCAAGCCCGAGACCGATGAGTGCCCGCAGCCGCCCACGCCCTCCACCACGTCCGACAACCTCGATCTGGCGGACGTCGTGGGCCAGCCGGTCGCCCGCCGAGCCCTCGAAGTGTGCGCGGCGGGCGGCCACAACCTCTGGATGCTCGGCCCGCCCGGCACCGGCAAGACCATGCTCGCCGAGCGCCTCCCCACCCTCCTGCCGGACCTGGAGCTCGACCATGCCCTGGAGGTCACGGCCATCCATTCGGTAGCCGGAGCGCTGCCGTCCAGCGCCCCCATGATGAGCCGGCCGCCGTTCGTCAGCCCGCACCACACGGCGACCTCGGCCGCGATCATCGGTGGCGGCAGCACGATCGTCCGTCCAGGAGCCGTCTCCCTGGCCCATCGAGGGGTGTTGTTCATGGACGAGGCGCCCGAGTTCCCGCGCCATGTCCTCGACGCGCTGAGGCAGCCCCTCGAATCCGGCCGTGTGACCGTCTCCAGATCCGCGGGGTCGGTCACGTTCCCCGCCAGATTCATGCTCATCCTGGCCGCGAACCCCTGCCCCTGCGCCCAGGCGGAAGACCAGGGAGGCACCTGCAGATGCACCCCCATGACGCGCCGCCGTTACCTCGGCAGACTCTCCGGCCCGCTGCTCGACCGCATCGACATGAAGGTCACGGTCGCGCGCTCGTCCAGACGCGAGCTGCTGGCCGACCGCCAGTTCGTGGAGACCAGCGAGACGGTGGCCGAACGCGTCCTGGTGGCTCGTGAACGGGCCGCCAAGCGCCTGGCCGGCACACCATGGCGCTCGAACGCCGAGATCCCGTCCTCCGTCCTCCACGCGGACTACCGCCCGTCCGCCGAAGCCATGCACCCCATGACGTCCTGCCTCGACTCGGGCACCCTCACTGCCCGCGGCCTCGACCGTGTCGTCCGAGTCGCCTGGACCCTCGCCGACCTGGCCGACAAGGACGTCCCCGGCCAAGACGAAACCAACGCCGCCCTCAGCTTCTGGCTCGGAGTGGAGTCATGACCTCCCACACGAGCAGCGTCGAGGGTGTCGCCACCTCGCTCCAGCAGCGTCGAGGACGGCGCGCCCTCGCACTGGCGGAGTCGAGGATGCCGCCGCCTCGCACCAGCAGAGTCGAGAACGTCGATGTCTCACACCACGAGAGCCGAAGGGCTCGCCCCTTCGCACCAGCAAGCCGAAGACCTCGCCACCTCCCACGAGCAGGACCGAAGACATCGCCATTGGACGTGGTCCCCTCACACACCGGCGATGACGATTGCACCCGCCCCTACTCCACGGTCTGAGTCAGCTCCACCTCGCAGATCACGCGAAGGACGGAGACAACACCGCTGCAAGCAGCACCGACAAGAAGGACCAGCTCCAGGCCGGAGCCGGCCCTGACCGACGCGACCGATGCCTGAACCGGGGCGGGGTCACTTCGCGCCGTCCCGGAGGGGCCAAACGCGAACCGTCATAGCCATACGCACACCCCACCGCACCAGAAACTTCCCAACAGGCCGAACCGACCGCTGCACCGCGACCGATCGGAACCCCGACTGCACCTCGCACTGTGACCGATCAGAACCCCAACTGCACCTCGCGGACCGACCGGTCGCTCGGAGCCTCGACTGCACGTTGTCCAGCGGCTGGCCGGAGCCTGACTGCACTTTGTGTGGTGGCTGGCCGGGCTCCGACTGCACTTTGCGTAGCGCGGGCCGGAGCCCTGACCCATGACCACCCCACGCCTCGTACCGCCCCCGAACCGCCACCCGGAGCCTCGCCATGATCACCGCATGCCCAGCGCCACTCCAAGCCGCCACTCCGAACACGCCCCTCTCACCCCTGGCACGCCCCAGACCGACGACGCCCCTCGCGCCCATCAGGCCCGTCGTACGCGTCATACCGCCTACGTTCGTGACGCTGCTCGGCCCCGGGACGCTGCTCGGCCCCGGGACGCTGCTCGGCCCCGGGACTCCGGCCGGTCTCGGGACTCCGGCCAGGCCCGGGACGTCGGCCGGGCCCGGTAGGCCATTCGTGTCCGATACAGCGATCGGACCCGGTCGGGCGGTCGGACCCGATACGCCGATCAGAGCCGGTGAGCCCCTTCAGCGCCTCATGCGCGCCATACGCCCCGCCCCTGCGGCTCCTCCACCCACAGGCGCGGTCATCACCGAACCAATCGCACCCACCGAGCGCGACCACGTCCGCACGGAGGTTCTCTGCCGCACGAGACCCGGAAGGAGACCAGACCCCGTAGGAAAGCCAGGACTGACGTGGAGGCCAAACCTGTGATGGAGAACAGCATCGAGACAGCGACCAGGAGCCGTGCGCAAGAAGATCACGCGCGTGTGCACGACCACACCCGGAGCGCAGACACCCGGAGCGCAGACAGCCGGGCCACCGACAGCGGGCCCTCGCAGCCACCCGGCGAGGTAGAAATCAGGACCGCATCAACGACCTTCACTCCTCCTCCACCTCCATGGATCCCTGATTCCTCTCCGGCCCTCAGACCATCCGATAGGTTCGCAGTCCCGCACGGACCTGCGGCCTCTCCTGCCGTGATCCCCGGCCACCCAAGCGAGACCTCTGAGACCGCTGAAGCATCTGGAAGGGTCGAGATCGACGAGTCTCGTGGCCTCTGCGAGACCTCGCCGAGAGCCCATGAATCATCAGGAACGTTCGAGATTGTCGGACCCCCTCAGAGCGCCGTCACCGTCACGGTCGCCGCGGCAACTGAAGCCCCAAACGCCACCAAGGCAAACTGCACAACCACCGCCACCTTCGTCACGGCTTCAACCGTCCAGACAGAGGCCGAAGCGAGAGCCGCTCTCATGCGGGCCGCCGACGTAGGCGATCCCGTCATGGGCCGCCTCGTGGACCAGTACGGTGCCCAGCAGGCAGTAAGGGTGATCCGCGCCCGGGCCTTGCCACCGGAGTTCACCGCCCGAGAAGCCGAGCAAGAACGCCCACCCGACCTCGCAGCACGCCTGAACACCTGGTACGCCCGCCTTGCGGCCTCCAACCCCGCAGCGGATGTCGAGGCGGGAAAGAGGTCCGCAGCCAGGCTGATCATCCCAGGCGACTCGGAGTGGCCAACGCAGTTGGACCAGCTCGGAGCGGGCCGCCCCCTGGCGCTCTGGGCTCACGGCACCGCGGATCTCCGCTTCTCCTGCCTCAAATCGGTGGCCGTAGTGGGAGCCAGGGCCGCCACGTCGTACGGTTCCCACGTCGCGGCGGAGTTCGGCGTCGGTCTGAGCGAGTCGGGATGGACCGTCGTGTCGGGCGGAGCGTTCGGTGTGGACGGAGCGGCGCACAAGGGCGCGCTGGCCGCCGGTGCCCCGACGGTCGTGGTCCTGGCCTGCGGCGTGGACATCTGCTACCCGAGCAGCCACGAGGCCCTGTTCGCGGCAGTCGGACAGCAGGGGGTCCTGATCAGTGAGTGCCCGCCCGGCGTCCATCCGACCCGAGCCCGCTTCCTCATCAGGAACCGCTTGATCGCCGCATTGTCGCGAGGCACGGTGGTCGTCGAAGCGGCTCTCCGCAGCGGCGCGCTCAATACGGCCTCCCACGCCCTGACCCTCACCAGACACCTCGGGGCAGTGCCGGGCCCGATCACGTCGAGCATGTCCGCCGGCTGCCACAGACTCCTCCGCGAGCGCAAAGC
Organism: Nonomuraea maheshkhaliensis; assembly: GCF_039529435.1. Classification (NCBI taxonomy): domain Bacteria; kingdom Bacillati; phylum Actinomycetota; class Actinomycetes; order Streptosporangiales; family Streptosporangiaceae; genus Nonomuraea; species Nonomuraea maheshkhaliensis. Next base: position 18,605 of record NZ_BAAAMU010000016.1, on the reverse strand, counting down.
GGTATGCGTCACCTCCCCGGAGGACATGATCGAGCTCGTGGGCGTGCTGGGCGACGACCTGACACCACAGGTGAGAGCCCCCGCCGTCCCCAGAGACAGACTCAACGAGTCGACGAAGAGAGTCCTCGACGCGGTACCCACCCGAGGCGGCGCAGGACCGGCATCGATCGCGGTAGCGGCCGGCGTCGGCCTGGACACGGCGTTGAGCGCCTTGGGCGGCCTGGCCGCCGCAGGCTACGTCGAACGAAGCACCAAGGGCTGGCGCCTCCGCAAACAACAAACCGCCTACCGCAAAGCCCTCGACTCCGCCACCCTCGAACCCCCGCTCGCCCCGGAGCCCGACCCAGCGGAAGTCCCGCCGTTCCCAGAGGACTTCCTGTAACCAGTGCAGGGCTGCCCCAACCACGACCTCGGTCACGTACGCACCACCACCACGTGCCGGATGGGCCAAAGAGGTCTGCCAACAGGAGGCTGAAGACCTGGACGATGGCATGAAAGCGGTCAGACGGTGGCCCACAGCACCCTGGCTACGGCGCTCCGCAACCGCCGGACGCCACCCCGCAACATCCCGAGTACGGCACCGCACAGCACCCGAACGATGCGGACCTGCCAAGGCAAGGCCGATCGACCAGGTGAAGGCGTGAGGTCGGCTCGATACGACCCCGGCCCCGCTACAACGGCATCCCGTGGTGGGCTACGTCCACGGGCGTGGTGCACCCGTTCGGCCTGCTCACAGGCGGGGCCACCGTGAAATGGTGACGGCCACCGTTTGATCCTTGGAGGGCCCTGACGAGACCGGAGAGCAGAACGATGGCCGCCAAAACAGTATGGCTTCTGACTGGGCACGAGTGAGGCAGAACGCCCATCGATGGCTCCTACTTTGTCGGCCTCCATGAGCGCGCACTTTATGGTCGGCCGACCGGCGAACCGGTAGGCCGGTGACCCGGTGACCTGACCCGGTGACCCGGTGACCCGGTGAACCGGTGCCCCGGCGGCCTGGCGGCCTGGCGACCCCGTAGGCCATGGAGCCGGCGAACTGGCGGGGCTGGAATGTTCCCCGAGCGGGGTTTCCACCAGAGCAGCAACCCGTCAAGGACGGCAGGCGGCAATGCGATTGTCGGCAACTGCCGCACGAGCGGCCCGAACGGCGTGAACGCCGTCGGCACCTGCTTGCGGACGTACTTCGGCGGCCGGTCTGGCGCCAATGCTTGCTCGACCGTCGACCTGCCGATCCCAGATCCCGCGCGCCCTGTTGCCACGACATGCCGTACGCGACCAGCCGTCAGACCAGAGCTCAATCCTCACCGAGATCACCCACCCAATCCATCTCGGCGGCCTCGTTTCGACCGTCGTAACGGCCTCATTTTCGAGCGTCGTCGACAGCGATTGTGCTGATCGGCGGGCTCACGCTCGCGGCCTCCTCCTTTTCCGTCAACCAGGCTTGTCTCGGGGTTCAGTCGTGCTCAGGGTCTGTCCGGGCGGAGGCTGATGGTTCGACAGGGAACATGATCGGGCTCAGGAGGTACTGCGCGCGGTCAGGGGTGGACGGGTTCGCCAGGCGGGGAACGATGGCACGGCGCAGCTCACTGATCAGGTCATGGAGTTCGTCGGTGTTGAGCCAGATGGCATGTTGCCGGTATCCGACCAGGTCCTCGACCGGATCCGCGCCCTCCCGGCTGAGATAGGTGTTGAACTCGGCGAGCAAGATCGCCACGGCTGTGGCGAATCCGCGACGGTGATCGTCGACGGACAGCGTTCTTAGGGCGGCCTCGTCGATCACCGCGAGGTCCTGACGGAGGCGGTAATGGCGCTCCACCGCTCCTCGCACCCGCCGTTCGTCCGCCACCTCGAGAACTCCCGCTGACACCAGCACGTCGATGTGGCGGTAAAGCGTGGCCTTGGAGACATCGGGGATTCGTCCACACAGTTCGGCAGTTGTCAGCGTGCGCCCTCCCCGCATGGCGTGCACGACGCGGAGCCGTACCGGGTGCGCCAGGAGGTCCAGTGAGTCCATCGCCTAATGATTTCATATGTGTTACCTTTCGCAAATATGAGAAAGGTGGTGAGTGGTCATGGCGGATGCGCGTGTGGCAGCCGTGCGGGTCGCGCAGCTGGCCCGGGATGGGCGCTTCGCGGAAGTCGTCGAGCTGTTTGAGCCACCGCTGCGTGCTGTCGTGTCGGAGCAGGCGTTACAAGTCGCCTGGGAAGCGGAGGTCGGCAAGCGCGGTTCGGTGTCCGCACTCGGGGAGCCGGTCGGCCAACCGGCCGGAGCTGGGCTGATGCAGGTGAGCGTTCCCATCATCTGCGGGGACGGCGTGCTCGCGCTGGTCATGGCGGTCGACGACGCCGGGAGACTGCATGGGCTTCGGCTCGCCCCAGGCACCACCAGCGTGTGGGCCCCGCCGGCCTACGCCGTGCCCGAACGTTTCACCGAGCACGACGTCATGATCGGTTCCGGACCTCTCGCCGTACCGGGAACTCTCACCCTGCCGCACAGCACGGCACGGACTCCAGGCGCGGGACAAACACCGAGCGCAGGACGGGGATCGGGCCCGGCACGGACACCGGGCGCGGAACGAACACCGGGCGCAGGACATACGCCAGACGGGGGACAGGCATCGGGCCCGGGGCAGACACCGGGTACGGGACAAGCACCGGGCGTGGTGTTGCTCAGCGGGGGAGGCCCGTTCGATCGCGATGAGACCAGCGGGCCGAACAAACCGCTCAAGGACCTCGCGTGGGGCCTGGCAAGTCGCGGCGTGGCCGCGCTGCGGTTCGACAAGGTGACATACGCGCATGCCCAGGCGGCCGACGCGCCGGACTTCACGATGACGGACGAGTACGTGCCGCACGCGGTCGCGGCCGTACGTCTCCTCCAGAGCCAGGGCGGAGTGGATCCGGAGCGGATCTTCGTCGTCGGCCACAGCATGGGCGGCAAGGTCGCTCCGCGAGTGGCGGCCGCTGACGCCTCCATCAGGGGCCTGGTGATCCTGGCGGGCGATACGCAGCCGATGCACCACGCCGCGGTGCGTGTCACTCGCCATCTCGCTTCACTGAGCCCTGGCCCGGCCGCGGAGGCAATGGTGGAGGGCATGGTGCGGCTGGCCGCGACGGTCGACAGTCCTGACCTGTCGCCCTCGACGCCGTCCGAGGCATTGCCGTTCGGGCTTTCGGCCACGTACTGGCTGGATCTGCGCGACTACGACCCCGTGGCGACCGCGGTGGCGGTGGACAAGCCGATGTTCATCCTTCAGGGAGGGCGCGACTATCAGGTGACCGTCGCGGATGATCTCTCGGGATGGAAGGCAGGGCTCGGGCATCGACCAGACGTCACGATCCGGGTTTACGACGCCGACGATCACCTGTTCTTTCCAGGCGACGGGCCGTCCACGCCGGCCGACTACGAATCTCCGCAGCATGTCGATCCAATGGTCATCGGTGACATCGCTGCCTGGGTCTCGGCGGAGTAGGAGGTCGCTGTCCCGATCCGACGGCCCGGCTTCGGTGCTGGAGCCGGCCGTCGATCGTGCTCGTGGCTTGCTGCGAAGGTGAAAGGGCGTGCCACATATCTGCGGGGTGCATGGGCCGAAGGGTGGGAGGGCGTGGCGGGGGCGGGTGGGCGCGCGTTCGGAGGTGGTTGCGTGCAGTGTTTGGGCGGGTGCGGATGGCGAAGGTGAGGAAGTCGTGGTGGGCGTGGGCGGGCGCGGCTGAAAGTAGGAGGGCATGGCGGGGTTTGGGTGGGTGCGCGCCGCTGGAGGCAGGGGGCGTGCAGCGTACGGGTGGGTGCGTGGGGCGAAGGCGAGGAAGCCGTGATGGGTGTGGGTGGGCGCGGCTGGAGGCAGAAGGCGTGCAGGGTATGGGCCGGTGCGTGCGACGAAGGTGAGGAAGCGTGGCGGGTATGGGTGGGCGCGGGTTGGAGGTGGGAGGGCGCGCTGGACGTGAATGGGTCTGGGTTGGAGGTGGGAAGCGCAGCGGGTATTTGCGGATGGTCGGAGTAGTGCGTGAGTGTCTTGAGTGGCGGTGGGTGCGCCATGTGGTGGACGTTTCAGGGGACGGACGCGGTCGGATCGTGATCGGAGGGCGACGTGGGCGTGGACGATGTGGGCGTGGACAGGGAAGAAGTGGTGACCGAGTTCGGGCGGTATCTGCGGCTTGAACGCGATCTTTCGCCGCACACGGTCCGGGCGTACTTGACCGACGTCAAATCCCTGCTCGATCACACGCACGGCGTGCTGGGAGGACTCGATATCGGGGCGCTGAGGGAGTGGCTGGCCGGGCAGCATGCGGCGGGAAAGGCGCGAGCCACGCTGGCGCGCAAGACGGCTTGCGCGCGCACCTTCACCGCGTACTGCCATCGTCGCGGCTGGTTGTCGACGGATCCCGGGTTGCTGCTGGGAAGCGCTAAGGCGCCCAGGCCGCTGCCGGCCGTACTCGATCAGCGGCAGGCGAAGGCCGCTCTTGACGCTGCCTCCAGCGAAGGACCTAAGGAACTGCGGGATCAGGCGCTTCTTGAGCTGCTGTACGCCACGGGTGTGCGGGTGAGTGAACTGTGCGCGCTCGATGTCGACGATGTCGACCGCGAGCGGAACGTCGTCAGAGTGATGGGCAAGGGGCGCAAGGAGCGTACGGTGCCGTTCGGGCTGCCTGCTCTGCGCGCATTGGACCGGTGGTGCATCCACGGGCGGCCGCTGTGGATGAAGGCCGGAACCGGGCCGGCTCTCTTCCTTGGGGTACGGGGTGGACGTATCGACGCGGGCACCGTACGGCGAGTGGTGCACGCGCGGCTGGCGCAGGTAGAGGGCGCGCCCGACCTGGGGCCGCATGGATTGCGGCACAGTGCGGCGACGCACCTTCTAGAAGGCGGTGCCGATCTTCGCAGCGTGCAGGAACTGCTTGGGCACGCGTCCTTGAACACCACCCAGATCTACACGCATGTATCGATCGAACGGCTGCGGGCGGCGTACCGGCAGGCGCATCCTAGGGCTTGATCGAGGAAGAGGGTAAGGACGAGGGCGGCGGATAGGATTCCCAACCCGTAGGTCGACGACCCACGGTCGACGCGAGAGAACGGCCACTGGGCCCACGTTGGTTGGGTACGGCTATCGGACCCACGTTGGCTGGTCTGCTTAGAGCACCCGACGCGAAGGAACGAGGCGTTGGTAGCCGGTGGCTTAGCCGTCTCATCAGCTCTTTGGCCGTGGGGGCGGGGGTTGCAGGGGCGGGGAAGGGCCATTGACCGAGCAGGTTGCTGCGATGGATGTCGCAGGGGTTTCGCCGGTCAGCTCGGAGGAGGGCGGCGTCGAGGAGCTGGATTTCGCCGGCGATGTCGTTCTTTGCGGTGCTGGCCTCGTACGGGGCCGTGCTTTGGCGTTCTGATGCGGCGCTTGCTGCGTCTGCGGCGTGTTGTGCTGCGCAGGGTGGCGGTGAGCAGGAGGAGCACGGCTCCCAGAAGTATGCCGACGCCGATCGTGGAGGCAGGGCTCAGTTGGGTTGAGGTTGCGTGCAGCAGGGTTCGGATCGGGGATGTTGGGCGATGGCTGGCGGGTGGCGAGGTTGCGCCTGAGGTGGTCGCGCTTCTGTCGCTGTCGCTGTCGCTGTCGCTGTCGCTGTCGCTGTCGTTGTCGCTGTCGCGGCCAGGGCCATGGCCGGTGGCGGAGGTAGCGAGGGTCGCAGTGGGGTTTGTGCCGGTGTCGTTCACGGTTGTCGTTGTGGTGATGAGGCTGGCGCTGGCGGTCGTGCTCGCTGCCGTCGCCGTCGCCGTCGCCGTCGCCGTCGCCGTCGCCGTCGCCGTCGGGCTCGGGCTCGGGCTCGGGCTCGGGCTCGGGCTCGTGGCGAGGGTGACGTCGGCGGTTGCGGTTGCGGTGATCTTGTCGGTGTCGGTGTCGGTGTCGGTGTTTGGGTTCTTGTTTGGGCCTGCTTGGGGGGTCGGGTTCGAGGGCGGCTGCGTGGTCGGGCTCGTGATGGGTGTGGCGTTTTCCTGGGCGGTCTTGTGGCGGGACGACGCGAGCGTCATGGCCAGGAGGCTGAGGCTTGGCGTAGCTGGGGATGCGGTCAGGAACAAGGCTGGCGGGAGTGCCGTCGGGGGCTGGGTTGCGGTTTCCGTTGAGTAGGGCGGCGTTTCTACATGCGGAAATGGGGCTGAGAGGTGTGCCGCTGATGGTGGGAGTGACCCTGTCGAGGGGCGAAGCGGGGTTCGTTGGAGCGTGGGTGGGGCGGGCTCTGCGTGGGGGAGGGTGAGGGCGTTCGCGGGCGTTGCTGTGTGCGGGGAAGGCAAGGTCTGGTCAGGGGGCGGATGCTGGGGGTTGTTTGTCTTGGTCGTTGGTAGAGACCAGTAGGGGAGGAGGCGGATGGGGGCTTGGCCGAGGAGGGCGAGAGGGTTGAGGTAACGGGTGTTGCGGAGCAGGCCCCAGTGCAGGCATGACTCCGTGCAGTGAGGCGTTGAGTCTTCCAGGGTGCCGATCTTGGCGCCTGCTGTGATGGGTTGGCCGCGGCGTACAGATGCTGTGACGGGAAGGTAAGTCGTGCGGAGGCCGTCTGGGTGATCTATGGCGATCACGCCTTTTCCGGCGACGGGGCCGGCGAAGCGGATCGTGCCCGAGCCTGAGGCGAGGACGGTGGCAGAGACGGGGGCGGCCAGGTCGACGCCGCGGTGGCCGGCCAGCCAGGGCTCCGGCGGTGGGGTGAAGCGGCGCACGATCCTGGGGTGTCCGTCCAGGGGCCAGCGCCAGGGGAGCGGGGAGGCTCTGGCCGGAGGTGTGAGGATGGGCAGGATCAGGGTCGCGGAGATGAACGTGGTCATGATGGCGGTCCTGATCGGTGCCGGGTTTGTCCAGAGGTGAGGCCATGGTCGCGGATGGGTGTTCATCGGCGGAGGAGTGGCGGGAACCGGAGAGACGGCGGGTGTGGGGCAGGCGGTGTTGACGTTCATGCGGGGGAGTTTGGCGGGGGTGGCCTGCGGCGCGAGGTGGTGAACGTCGTTCTGTGGATATCGGAAGCGGCGGATGGGTGCCTGTGGATAACGCAGTTGCGGAATGATGAAGGTGAGGCATGATGGTCACGCCTGCCGCGGGACGGCGGGCTGATTCGATCAAGTGGTTCGTGGGCTACACGTGTGATGGCGCTGAAGTTGCGTGGGTCGGAGACGATGGCTTGACGCGGTGCGGGCGTAGAGGTGACGTCCAGATCCAGATGGTGCTCAGAGCGATGCCAGCGGCGCAGATGAGGATGACAGGGCGCAAGCCGATGAGTTCGGCGACCAGACCGCCGGCGAGGCCGCCCAGGGCCAGAACGCCTTGAACGGCGAAGGTCATGGTGGCGTTGACCCGGCCGCGGAGTTCCGGGGACGTTTCCCGGAGGATGATCGCACCCATACAAGTGGCGAAGGCGACGACGATGCCGCCGGTCAGTGTGCCCGTCAGGACGAGTATCGAGATCTTCCACCACAGGGAGCCGTTCAGCAGGCCCACCACGAGGATCTCCATGGGGAAGAAGATCACTGCGATGAGGAGGATGCGGTCCTCGCCGTAGCGCTTGGACAGGCGGGCGGTTGCCCACGCGCCGAGCAGGCCGCCGGCTCCGCCCAGGGCGATGAGTACACCGATGAGGCTCTTGGGGATGTCGAGCGTATGCAGCATGTAGAGCATGTAGACGGCGGTGTAGGCCATGGCGAAGAAGTTGATGGTGACGCCTGCGCCCAGAAGGGCGCGGAGCACGGGGTGGGTGACGCTGGCCATGAGGCCTTCCATGACGTCCTGCCACATGCCTCGGGAGGTCGTAGCGGTGTGCTTCTCCGGGGTTCGGATGGAGCGCAGCAGGAGAGCCGAGGTCAGGAACGACAGGGCTTCCGCCAGTACGGCCAAGGGAGCTGTGAGGATTTGCACCAGAAGGCCAGCCAAGCCGGGGCCGCTGACTGATGCGACGGAGTAGGAGGCGTGGAAGCCGGCCATCGCCTCGGTGCGCTGGCTCGTGGGGACCACGGCTGCGATGTGGGGGAAGTTCGCCGCTTTGAAGAGCACGCCTGCCGTACCGATCACCAGTGCCACGACGATCAGCCAGACGACGTTCAGTATGCCGAGGAGCCAGGCGATCGGGATCGTGGCTGCGGCCGCGCATGAGACGAGTTCGCAAGCGATCATCATCGGGCGATGACGGGTGAGCCGGTCGGCGATGGCGCCCGACTGGAGGCCGAACGCGAGAGCGGGCACCGAGGCGGCGGCGGTCAACATGCCCATTTGGGACGGGGATGCGGTCAACAGGGTGATCGCGGTCAGTGGGATGGCCAGTTTCGATACCTCTGAGCCGGTGATGGAGATCGTTCGGGCGGTCCAGAGCAGGCGATAGTCGCGTTGCTTTCTCAAGGGAGTGAGTGGGGGAGCAGTCTTCGCGGCAGTCGTGGGGCTGGGTCGGCGGGTGTCAGCCTCGTTGGTCTCGGTGAGTCCGGAGGCTGTAGCCGGTGGTTCGACGAGGTCATGGAGGCTGGGGGCCTCATGTGATTCAGGCTGAGGGATGTGGGGAGGGGTGGAGTCGGCCAAGTTGTGAAGGGAACGCTTCATAACTATGAAGGTATCCCTTCATAGTTATGAAGGCAATGCTTCACGCCTGTGATTGAGTACCGTTGGCACATGACGCGGCACGGCGAAGGGCTCAGTGATCCCAAGGCGATGCGGGCGCTGGCCCATCCGGCGAGGTTGATGATCCTCAACAGGCTCAATGTGGAGGGCAGCGCCACTGCCACCGAAGTGGCGGAGATCGCGGGGATCACTCCCAGCGCTGCCAGTTATCACCTGCGGATGCTGGCCAAGTACGGGTTCGTGGAAGATGCGCCGCCCAGGGGAGATGGCAGGGAGCGGCTCTGGAAGGCGGTGGGCAAGCCGGTCAGCGTGGGGGTGCTGCCTGATGATCAGCCTGACGTCCGGGAGGCCAAGGTCACGTTGATCACGGCGTTCCGACGAGAGGCCAATGAGGAGGCCGAACGGGCGCTGGCGAATGTCGATCGGGAGCCCGAGGAGTGGCGGGATGCGACCCGGTTCGGTCGGTACCGGATCAGGGTCGATGCCGAGGAGCTTGCCCGGTTGAACCGGGAGATCGAGAAGTTGATCGAGCCGTTCGTGCTGCAGCGTCGAGGTGAAGGGGTCGCGCCGGAGGGGGCCAGGGTGGCTGAGGCTCAGATCAATCTGTTCCCGGTGGCGGCGAGGGCGGTTCCGGGGCTGCCTACCGAAGATCATGGCGTGGCTGAGCGCAAGTGAGGTATGCGGCCCTGTGGAGGTGTGCGCATGGGCTTCGGCAGGGATGTGGGGTTCAGGCGGGTTGGGTTGGGCGAGTTAGGTCAGGCAGGACAGGGGTTCGGCGGGGCGGAGTTGGGCAGGCCTGGTTCGGTGTAACCAGGGTTGGCTGACGTGGGGCAGAAGGGTCGGGCGGGGGCGGGGTTGAGTAGGGCCTGGTTCGGCAGGCGGGGGATGGTGGGTCAGGTCAGGCAGGGAGGGGTTCGGCAGGGCGGGGTCAAATCGGTTGGGTTGGGTGGCGCTGGGTTGGGCGGGGTTCGGGTTCGGCGCCGGGTTCGGTGGGGCTGGGGTTGGGTGGGTGTGGGTTTGGCAGGGGTGGCACATCGGTGAGCACGGCTACGAGCGCGTCACCATCCGCGGCATCGCCGACACCGCCGACGTCTAGCCGGGCCGTTGGGCGGAGCGGGAGGGTGGGGCTGAGCGTGGTCAAGGTGGTGTCGACGACAGCCGCTACTCACCCGTCGTCAGCAGGTGGTTGCGGAGTGAGCGGGGTGGGGGGTTATGGCGGGCTGGAAAGGGGTGGCTGGGTGGGGCGGAGGTGGTGATGGTTGAGGGGACTGCTTGAATGGCTGGGGTTTGGGCGGGGCGTTTGGGCTTGTGAGCAGGGGCGACTGTTCGTGCGGAGCGCGGGGGCTTTGGGGGTGGGCGGTGTGAGGCTGGTGGGGTTGATGAGTGGTGGTGTCGCAGAGGGGTCGAATGTCTGGTTGACCGCAGACGGTCAGCCTGGGGCGGTGTGGGAGGTAGACTTTTCGGTGGCCTGTGACCACAGGCCGACTTCGCATGCCCCATTGCGGACCGCGCCATCGGTCCGGGCCATGTGCCCGGCGGGAGCGGGTTCGGGGCATCAGGGCGGCAGACAACGCGCTGCTGCGGCATAACCGAGAATCGCGCCCATCCGCAGGGCGCCCAGACCTGGAGGACCAGCACATGGCCCCCGTCGTCACCATGCGACAGCTGCTCGAGAGTGGCGTTCACTTCGGTCACCAGACCCGGCGCTGGAACCCGAAGATGAAGCGCTTCATCTTCACCGAGCGCAACGGCATTTACATCATCGACCTGCAGAAGTCTCTGTCGTACATCGACCGTGCCTACGACTTCGTGAAGGAGACCGTCGCCCACGGTGGCACGATCCTCTTCATCGGTACGAAGAAGCAGGCTCAGGAGGCCATCTCCGAGCAGGCCGCGCGGGTCGGCATGCCGTACGTCAACCAGCGCTGGCTGGGTGGCATGCTCACCAACTTCTCCACCGTGCACAAGAGGCTGCAGCGTCTGAAGGAGCTCGAGGAGCTCGACTTCGACAACGTCGCGGGCTCGGGGCTCACCAAGAAGGAGCTCCTCATGCGCCGTCGCGAGAAGGACAAGCTCGAGCGTACGCTCGGCGGCATCCGTGACATGGGTCGCGTGCCCAGCGCGGTGTGGGTCGTCGACACCAAGAAGGAGCACATCGCGATCAGCGAGGCCAAGAAGCTTGGCATCCCTGTCGTCGCGATCCTCGACACCAACTGCGACCCCGACGAGGTCGACTACCCGATCCCGGGCAACGACGACGCCATCCGCGCTGTCGGCCTGCTGACCAGGGTCGTCGCCGACGGTGTCGCGGCCGGTCTGATGGCTCGCTCCGGCGCCGCTCGCGGTGACGAGAAGCCGGCCGCCGCCGAGCCGCTGGCCGAGTGGGAGCGTGAGCTCATCGAGCAGGGCACCCCGGAGCGTGCGGCTGACGAGGCCGCGCCGGCTGCTCCCGAGGCTGCCGCCGAGGAGGCTCCCGCTGCCGAGGCTGCTGCTCCCGAGGCCGCTGCTCCTGAGGCTGCTCCGGCCGAGGAGGCTCCGGCTGAGGCCGCTGCCGCCGAGGGCGAGAACGACCAGCAGGCCTGACGCCTTGGTCAGGGCGGGGCACGAGTTCTGACGTCCCCGCCCTCTTCGGGGCACGCATGCGGGTTGGCGAGCCAGAGCTTCCGGACTGACTCGAGCTGAAGCTTCCGGGCTGACTCCTGGACGGTACTTCCGGACTCTTGGAAGGTGCCGGTCTGAGGCTGGGCGTGCTGGTCTGAGGCTGGATACCGGCTGAGGTCTGAGGGTCGGGTTCGTGTCGGCTTGAGTCGGACACCGGTCTGAGGCCAGGCTCTGGCTCACGGGCTGACACCGGCCCAAGGTCGGGCCCTGGCTCAGGGCGGATACTGGCTCAAGGCCGGGACTGGCTCAGGGTGGACAGCCGCTCAAGGTCGGGTGTCGGCTCAGGGTCAGGGCACCGGTTCAGGCCGGAGCGCCGGCTTGAGGTCGGGTGCCTGCTCAGGGGCGGGCACTGGCTTTCAGGGTCGGTGCCGGTTCAGAGTTGGTGTCGGCACGAGGTCGGTTGGCTCTAGTTCTGCCGCTGGGTGGAGCCGGGTTGGCTGAGCTTGGCTGCGGCTGCCGAAGCCGAGGCTGGCTGAAGCTGAGGCTGGCCAGAGCTGAGCTCTGGCCAGAGCTGAGCTCTGGCCAGAGCTGAGGTTGACTGAAGCTGAGGTTGGCTGAAGCTGAGGCTGACCAGAGTCGAGGTTGGCCGGAGCTGGGCGACTGGCTGTGGTCGGTTCGCGCAGGGTCTGCGGCTCGCCGGAGTCGGTTGGCGCAGGTTGTGCGAGTGGCCAGGTCGGTTCGCTTGGATGAGCGTGGTCGGCCGGGTCGGTTCGTTCGGATGAGCGTGGTCGGCCAGGTCGGTTCGTTCGGCTTGCCGGCCTTCTGATCGGTTCGCGCGGCGGTGCTGAGCTGAGGTGGTAACCGAGGCGAGGCTGGGCAGTATGCCGAGCGAAGCAGCAGCGAGGCCGGGCCGACCCGGGCCCCGAGTAAGGCAAGGCTCCCGTACGGCACACGCCTGCCGTACGAACAGGGGGTGGGAGGCCGGATCCCGGCGCCTGCCCCATCCACGATGACGACGACGAAATCCCACAAGGAAAAAGAGCATGGCTTCCGTGAACATGGCCGACGTCAAGCGGCTTCGCGAGATCACCGCCGCCGGCATGATGGACTGCAAGAAGGCGCTGGAGGAGTCCGATGGTGACTTCGACCGCGCCATCGAGCTGCTGCGCCTGAAGGGCGCCAAGGACGTGGGCAAGCGTGAGGCCCGTACCGCGTCCAACGGCCTGGTGGCGCTCAAGCAGGACGGCGACTCCTCCGCAGCGCTTCTCGAGCTCAACTGCGAGACGGACTTCGTGGCCAAGGGCGAGCGCTTCCAGGAGCTGGCCGCCCAGGTCGTCGCGCACGTCCTGGAGAGCAAGCCCGCCGACGTGGCGGCGCTGCTCGAGTCCTCCTTCGACGGCAAGACCGTCAAGGAGCGCCTCGACACCGCCAACGCCGCGCTGGGCGAGAAGATCGAGATCCGGCGCTTCGCGGTGCTGGAGGGCGGCTACATCGGCGCGTACATGCACAAGACCGACCCGGCGCTGCCGCCGGCGGTCGGGGTGCTGGTCCAGCTGGACAAGCCGAACGCCGAGGTCGCCAAGGACATCGCGCAGCACGCCGCCGCGATGGCTCCGCAGTACCTGAAGGCCGACTCCGTGCCCGCCGAGGTCGTCGAGAAGGAGCGCAAGCTCTTCGAGGAGATGACCCGTGAGGAGGGCAAGCCCGAGGCCGCCATCGGCAAGATCGTCGAGGGTCGCGTGAACGGCTGGTACAAGGACTTCACGCTGCTGCAGCAGGCCTTCGTCAAGGACAACAAGAAGAGCGTGGGCAAGTACGCCGAGGAGAATGGCGTCGAGGTGCTGGGCTTTGTCCGATTCAAGGTCGGTCAGGCTTAGGCTTAGGCAAGCTCACAGCTCAACGATCCGCCGAATGAAGGAGGCCGCCGCCGTGCAGGACCACCGGGAGTCAGCCCACGAATCCACACGGACGGCGGCTTCCCCATCTCCGAACCCGCAGGGTCCACTCAGGTGGAAGCGGGTGATGCTGAAGCTGTCAGGAGAGGCGTTCGCCGGCAGCGAGCCGCTCGGCATCGATCCGGTGATCGTCGATCATCTGGCCGACTCGATCGCCGAGGCGGTCAAGGAGGGCGTGCAGGTCGCGGTCGTGGTCGGCGGTGGCAACATGTTCCGCGGCGCCACCCTGTCCCAGGGCGGCATCGACCGGGCCAGGGCCGACTACATGGGCATGCTCGGCACGGTCATCAACTGCCTGGCGCTGCAGGACTTCCTGGAGCGGCGGGGCGTGGAGACGCGCGTGCAGACCGCCATCACCATGCAGCAGGTGGCCGAGCCGTTCCTGCCGCGCCGCGCGATCAGGCACCTTGAGAAGGGGCGCGTGGTCATCTTCGGCGCCGGGCTCGGCTCGCCCTACTTCTCCACCGACACCGCGGCGTCCCAGCGGGCCCTGGAGATCGGCGCGGAGGCGCTGCTCAAGGGCACGCAGGTGGACGGGATCTACGACTCCGATCCCCGCAAGAACCCCGACGCGGTCAGGTTCGACCATCTCGACTACGGCGAGGTGCTGCTGCGCGACCTCGCGGTCATGGACGCCACCGCGATCAGCCTGTGCAAGGACAACGACCTGCCGATCGTGGTCTTCGACCTCATGGGCGAAGGCAACATCCTGCGAGCGGTGCGCGGTGAGAAAATCGGCACGCTGGTTAGTCCCGCAGGCAAATGACGGAGCGAGCCCGAGACCGCCAGCTAGAAGACAGGGAGCCGCTGTGATCGACGAAACCCTCCTCGAGGCCGAGGAGAAGATGGACAAGGCCGTTTCGGTCGCGAAGGAGGACTTCGCGAGCATCCGTACGGGCCGGGTCACCCCCTCGATGTTCAACAAGATCAACGCCGAGTACTACGGCACGCCGACGCCGATCCAGCAGTTGGCGTCGTTCCACGTGCCCGAGGCGCGCATGGTCATCATCCAGCCGTACGACAAGGGCTCGATGAGCGCGATCGAGCGGGCCATCCGCGACTCCGACCTCGGCGTCAACCCCACCGACGACGGTCAGGTGATCCGGGTGACGTTCCCCGAGCTGTCCGAGGAGCGCCGCAAGGAGTACATCAAGGTCGCCAGGAACAAGGGCGAGCACGCCAAGGTGTCGGTACGCAACATCCGCCGCTCCGCCAAGGAAGTCCTCGACAAGATGATCAAGGACGGCGAGGCGGGCGAGGACGAGGTCCGGCGGGCCGAGAAGGAGCTCGACGACCTCACCCAGAAGCACGTCGCCAAGATCGACGAGCTGCTCAAGCACAAGGAAACCGAGCTGCTCGAAGTCTGAGCGGCGCGCCGCAGGGCGGACCGCGCTCACGACGGGCCGCCACGGGGCGGACCGCGTTCGACGGGCCGCCGCAGCGTAGCGGGTCTGCACTACGGCCCTCGCTTCGACGGCGGGGGCCGTGGGCTCTTGGAGAACTCAGTGGAAGAACGTACGGCTGGCACCAGCTCGAGCGGCGGCAGCCGTACCGGAAGAAACCTGCCCGCGGCCATCGCCGTCGGTGTGGTGCTGGGCGCGCTGGTCATCGGCACCGTCTACACGATCAAGGAGCTGTTCCTCCTGGTGGTGGCGGGCGCCGTCGGTGTGGGCGTGCTGGAGCTGGTCAAGGCCTTCGCCACCCGCGACATCAAGGTCCCGGCCGTGCCGGTGCTGGCGGGCATGGTGGCGATGCACGCGGGGGCGTACTGGGGCGGGCCGGTCTGGTTGCTGGCCGCGTTCGCGGTGTCCGCGCTGGTGCTGCTGATCTGGCGGATGTTCAGCGACGGTACGGACGGTTACGTACGCGACGCGTCGGCCTCGGTGCTCACGCTCTTCTACCCCGCGATGCTGGCCGCGTTCGTCGCGCTGCTGCTGAAGGAGGGCGACGGCGACCACCGCGTGGTGATCTTCATCGCGGTGACCGTGGCCAGCGACATCGGGGGCTACATCGCGGGGGTGCTGTTCGGTAAGCACCAGTTGACGGTGATCAGCCCGAAGAAGACCTGGGAGGGCCTGGCCGGGTCGATCGTCGCGTGCACGGCGGTGGGCGCCTGGCTGGTGACCTGGCTGCTCGGCGGCGACATCTGGCAAGGGGCGCTGATCGGCGCGCTGGCGGCGGTGCTGGCGACCGTGGGCGACCTGATCGAGTCGATGATCAAGCGGGATCTCGGCATCAAGGACCTGGGGACGATCCTGCCGGGGCACGGTGGGTTGATGGACCGGCTGGACTCGCTGGTGACGACGCTGGTGCCGGTCTGGGCGTTGATGACCATCTTCTTCTGACGGTGCCACATGTCGGTGTCGTTCTGACGGCGGCGGCGGGTTTCGGTCGTCTACTGTGACGAGGTCGGCTCTGCCGGCGGCGGGCCTCAGCCGCCTCCCTGATAGTGGCGGGGCTCAGCCGTCGCTCTGACGGTGGTGGGGCTCAATCGCCCCCCTTGACGGTGGCGTGCCTCAGCCGTCTCCCTGGCGGTGGCGGGCTCAGTGGGGCTGGGCTTCCGTAGGTGTGGTGGTGGGGGAGAGCCAGAGCCACCGTACGACCTCGCCGCCGAACGCGAATCCTGACATGTCAGGCATATGGGGTGGGTTGGCCTGCATCAGGACGCCCGAGTACTGCGGCCCGAGGGGGAACGTCGCAGGCTCGTGATACCACTTCGCCGTGTGCCCGTGGCCCAGCCACGTGACCGAGTGCCACGGATACTGCGACAGCCAGACCAGCAGCAACGCCGCGTCCCGAGGGTCCTCGCGGGTGGCCACGGCCAGCTCTATCCTGGCGTACGCGCCCGGCTTGTCGATCCACTGCTCCACCGTCGGCATGCGCTGGCAGCTCATCCCGACCGTGGACAGCACGGTGAAGGCGCGGTCGGCCACCGGAGGGCGTTCGGTGATGCCGACGGTCGGCAGCCGGTCACCACTGGCGTCCCAGTAGCGGCCCGCCGGTCCCAGCACCCGGTCCAGATGCCCCATCACGAACTCCTGGAACGACGGCCACGACCCCTCGCTGTGCCGCCAGCGCCAGTAGGACCTGGCGTTGGAGATCCGGGGACGCAGCCCTTCGAGCGCCTCCGACAGCGCCCACGCGAACGGTGACTCGCCCACCGCGTCGCGGGCGTATCCCGGCATGCCCCTGCTCATGTCGGCCCAGCCCGGGATGACCGCGAGCAGTTCGTCGTCCTCGTAGAGGGCCACGCCGTCGCCCTCCTCGAACCACAGCGGGCTCAGCTGCCCGAGCGGGCGGCGGCCTTCGGGGTGCAGGGTGTTGGGCCTGGGCATCAGCGGCGGCAGGCCCGCGTTGATCCGCGCCAGATCGACGACGGCCGGGGCGGGGCGGTGGTTGGCCAGCCAGACGGCGCCGTGGACCACACCGTCCGGAGAGCACAGGTAAGCTACCGAGGAGTCCTCGTCCCGCTCGACCACGAGCGTCCGGCTCCCGTACGGGTTGCCGGCGGCGAGCACGACCTCGGTGCCACCCTCGCCAGATGCCGACCGAAAAATCGCCATACGAGATGACTGTAGATCGGGCGGTGACCAAGACGCGAGCCATGACGTGACCAGGAATGCCACCTCCGATCCGAACGTTCATTACCCTGGTCGACAACCCCTCAAAGCAAAGGCAGCAACGTGTCCCAGCCTCCAGGCCAGCTCACCTTCGTCGCGCCGCGCCGGGCCAAGCCCGCGCGGCACCTGGCCGACCTGTCGATGGCCGACCGGCGGGCCGCGGTGACCGAGCTGGGCGAGAAGGCCTTCCGCGCCGACCAGCTCTCGCGCCACTACTTCGAGCGGCTGACCTCCGACGTGGACGCGATGACCGACCTGCCCGCGGCGGCCAGGGAGAGGCTGTCCACGCTGCTGCCCGACCTGCTCACGCCGGTCAGGGAGATGACCACCGACGGGGGCACCACGCGTAAGACGCTGTGGCGGCTGTTCGACGGGGCGCTGGTCGAGTCGGTGCTCATGCGTTATCCCGACCGGGTCACGATGTGCGTGTCGTCGCAGGCCGGATGCGGCATGAACTGTCCGTTCTGCGCCACGGGGCAGGCCGGGCTGACCCGGAACATGTCGACCGCCGAGATCGTCGAGCAGGTCGTCTCCGGGGCGCGGGCGCTGGCCGCCGGCGAGGTGCCCGGCGGGCCCGGGCGGGTCAGCAACGTCGTGTTCATGGGCATGGGCGAGCCGCTGGCCAACTACAAGCAGGTGATCGGCGCGGTCCGCCGCCTGGTGGAGCCGTCGCCGCACGGGCTCGGCATCTCGGCGCGCGGGGTGACCGTGTCCACGGTCGGGCTGGTGCCGGCGATCGGCAAGCTCGCCGACGAGGGGCTGCCGGTCACGCTGGCGCTGTCGCTGCACGCGCCCGACGACGAGCTGCGCGACACGCTGGTGCCGATCAACACGCGGTGGAAGGTGGCCGAGGTCCTCGACGCCGCCTGGGCGTACGCGGCCAGGACCAAGCGGCGGGTCTCGATCGAGTACGCGCTCATCAAGGACATCAACGACCAGGAGTGGCGGGCCGACCTGCTCGGCAAGCTGGTCAAGAACAAACTGGTGCACGTCAACCTGATCCCGCTCAACCCGACGCCCGGGTCGAAGTGGACGGCCTCGCGGCCGGAGGACGAGCGGGCGTTCGTGCGGCGGCTGGAGTTCCACGGGGTACCCGTGACGGTCAGGGACACGCGGGGGCGCGAGATCGACGGCGCCTGCGGACAGCTCGCCGCCGCCGAGTAACCACCGTGTGGCGGGCAAGTTAGAGGCGCGCCGGTTTCGGACGGGCTGGTCAGAGGGCGGGCTGGTCTCGGACGGGCTGGTCAGAGGGCGGGCTGGTCTCGCGCGGGCTGGTCAGAGGGCGGGCCGGTCAGAGGGCGGGCCGGTCAGAGGCGACCGGCCAACAGGCATCGCCGGTGTGGGTGGGGTCAGGTTCTGCGGCGGAGCCACGCGTACGCACCGAGCCCGATCACACACCAGACCAGCGAGATCGAGCCGAGCACAGGCAGCCGGCCGACGAGCTCGCCGGCGTTCGCGGCCTTCATCCACGAGATGAGCGGCACCGTGAGCCAATAGAGCGAAGTGGCGCTGAGCAGCAGTATCGCCAGGAAGCCGAGCACCAGGGTCATGATCGAGAAGGCCGGCGACGGCAGGATCGCCCGGCTGGTGAGGGCGCCGAGCGCGGTGCCGGTCAGGGCCGACAGCGCGTACAGCAGGAAAGACACGGTCAGCAGGCCGGGCGACGGTGGGCCGGTGATGCCGAGCACCAGTGCCCAGCCCATGGCCAGCGCCGAGAAGACGGCGGTCGCGGCGAACGCCGCGAGCAGCCCGGCGGCCCCCCCCCCCCCCCCCCCCCCCGCCGTCTGTGACGATCGCCGCCGCGCTGATCGTCCTCGCCCCGCTGTTCGCCGTCATCCTGAACCGGGTCAACGCCGCCA